>CBFGOB010000461.1:0-2108 GCA_965650215.1 uncultured bacterium
CCTGAATGCCGCCAAGGAGGCGCTGTTTGTCGAGGCCGCGGCGCAATCCGACGAACGCCAGTTCAACTGGGAGGAGAAAATCATCATGAAGTGGGGCCTCGCCGACATCGGTGCCGTCCTGGCCGTGCTCCAGGGCCGCCAGGATCAGGCGAAGCTCTTCCACCAGACGCAACACGCCAACAGCAGCCTCGAACTCAGCCACCGCGACGATCCCGAAAAGGCGCCCTACCTGCTCGCCGTGTCGCGTCAGGAAAGCGCCGACAAGTCGCTGCGCAAGGTCGTCATCCCGGTCTCGCACGCCGAAGCCGCGCTGCTGGCCTCCGCCCTGCACACGGCCGTCGCGCGCATTCTGGATTGGTAACGCAAAACGCCCTTCCTCCCGAAAACACTGCCACCCGGAATCCCATCGGGACCCGGGTGGCAGACTTGCAAAACGGATGACGGATGAAAAACCGCCTCAGTGCTCGTAGCCCTGCTCGCCGTGCTCGGCGAGGTCGAGGCCCAGCTCTTCATCCTCACGGCTCGGACGCAGACCGATCACCGCCTTGACCACCAGGGTGATCACCAGGGTCGCCGCAAGGCTCCAGACGATTGTTAGCCCGCAGGCCTTGAGCTGCGCCATCAGCAGGCCTTCCTTGAGCCCGGCCACCGCCGGGTTCACCGAGGCATCCGCAAACACACCGGTCAGCACCGCACCCAGCGTGCCGCCGACGCCGTGGACACCAAAGGTGTCGAGCGCATCGTCATAACCCAGCTTGCGCTTGAGGAATTCGACCGCGAGGAAGGGAAGGATGCCGGCAATCACACCCATGATCACCGCGGAAGTCGCGCTGACAAAACCGCAGGCGGGAGTGATCACCACCAGACCCGCCACGATGCCCGAGCAGAGGCCGAGCACGCTGGGCTTGCCCTTGAGCACCCATTCGGAGGCGGCCCAGAACAGGCCCGCGGTGGCGGCGCAAAGCGTCGTCGTGGTGAAGGCATTGGCGGCGAGACCGTCGGCACCAAGCGCCGATCCGGCATTGAAGCCATACCAACCGACCCAGAGCATCCCGGTGCCGACCATGCAGAGCACCATGCTGTGCGGTGCCATCAGGTTGGTGCCGTGGCCGCGACGCTTGCCTAACAGGATACAAAGCAGCAGGGCCGACCAACCCGAGGTCATGTGCACCACCGTGCCACCCGCGAAGTCGATCGCCTTGATCGCCGCATCCGCGTTCAGCGGACCCGCCATCAGGCCGGTCGGGCTCCACACCATGTGGGCGAAGGGAAAATACACCGCAAACATCCAGACCACAACAAAGGCCATGATCGCGGCGAATTTCATCCGCTCGGCGATCGCGCCGATGATCAGCGCCGGAGTGATGATCGCAAAGGTCAGCTGGAACATTGCCCAGACGCTGTCCGAAATCCAATGATAGCCCGCCCCGGTGTTGCCGGGCTCAACTCCCTTGAACAGGGCGAAACTGAAATCACCGATGAAGGCATTGCCGGCACCGAAGGACAGGCTGTAGCCGCAAAGCCACCACATCGGCGTGACGACACAGGCAATCCCAAGGCATTGGGCCAGCACCGAGAGCACGTCCTTGCGGCGGACCAAACCCCCGTAAAAGAGGGCCAGACCCGGAAGGGTCATGAACAGCACCAGGGCCGTGCTGCCCATCTGCCAGGCATTCGCACCCGGACCCGGGCCCTTGACCATCGATTCGGCACCATTCGCCTTTTCGACGCGGCCGCCATTGTTCATGTAGGCCTCGATGTCCGCGATCCGCTCCTCGAGCGTCGGGACGGGGGCGGCGGCTTCCTGCGCGCTCAGGCAGGGGGCCAAACTCAAACTGCAGACAATGCCCAGCAGGGTCCAAAGGGCCGCGCATCGGGAGATTAGGGGATTCATGGTTCGGTGGGGTGATGGGTTCAGTTGCATGCCGCCCTTCCCGGAATCCCGCCGCGGAGACGCATGCGGGAAAGGAATGACGGCCCATGAATGAAGCTCATGACGTGCCAATCTCGCGCTTTTTTGCGCGAACACCCAAGCCCGGCCCGCAAGACTCATTTACAAGCCATTGAAAATCAATCGGCTACGCATTCTCCTCGCGGGCGCTGCGCTC
>CBFGOB010000462.1:0-2104 GCA_965650215.1 uncultured bacterium
CCGAGCACGCGGGCTTGGCGGATCACCCGCTCGGGTGAGCACTCGAAGCGGAAGCTGTGGCAGTTCGGGCACAGGGTGGTCGCGCTCGCGACAATCGAGTCGCAGCCTTCACAGACCTTGTAGCCGGTGGGATTGGCCGCGATTTTGGCGGCGGTGGCGGCGCGATCGGGGATGGACGGATGGGACATGGTGGAGATGAAAAAAGCGGCACCGGTGGACCCGGCCCGCTTTGTTCGTTCGTGCCGGGGTGCGGCGTGTGGAATCAGGCGATTCCGGCAATCGCTTTCGCGGCCTTGCTCTTGAGGTTGGCCGCCTGATTCGGATGGATCAGGTTGCGCTTGGCGGCCTTGTCCACAGCGGAAGAAAATTCGCTGATGGCGCTGGCGGCTGCGTCCTTGTTGCCTTCGGCTGCCGCGGCGAGGGTCTTCTTGCGAAGCGACTTGATGCGGGATTTCTCCGCGCGATTGCGCTCCGTGCGGACCACCGTCTGGCGGGCGCGCTTGATCGAGGATTTGTGATTGGCCATAATGAGATGGATGAAATGTCGGTTGCCGGGAGGCGGGCGGGCGAAATTAGGCGATCAGCCCACGGTGTCAAGCTCCGGTTTTCGGCTTTCTCAGCCTTCGCGGTTTCCGGGCAGTTTTTGCAGAAATGCCGTGGCGAGATTGGGCTCCTGGCCTTTGATCGAGTCGCGGATCACGAACACATCCGCGCCATGGTGGATACGCCGGTAGAGGTCCGAGACATCACGGCTGGACATGCGGATGCAGCCATAGGAGGCCGGCTGGCCGAGGCGTTTTTCCTCGGGGGTGCCGTGGATGTAGATCCCGCGCTGGAAGGCGTTGCGGTTGCGGGACTCGGTGCCGGTGAGCCAGATGATGCGGGTGACGATCGGATCCCGGCCCGGTGCATTCGGCCTGATGACCTCACCGGTGGCACGGCGTTTCTTGAAGACGCTGCCAAGCGGGGCATTGCCGCCAATTTTTTTGGCGACCCTGAGGTGGCCCAGCGGGGTGTGGTTGCTGCCCGGGCGGTCGCCGAGACCGAACTTCGAGGTTGAGATCTTGTAGGACTTGATCGGAATGCCTTCGGAAACCAGGAGCATTTTCTGGTCGTGGACGCTCACGATCATCTTGTTGCTGCGGTCGGCACCGGGGCCGTGGGCCAAGGATGGATCCGGGCTGCAGCTGCTGAAGCAGAAGAGAAGACTGGCGAAGGCGACGAGGAGGGATCGCGATGTCAGTTTGCCGGGCATGCGGTGGCTTAGGGTGTTTTCTGTTCGGCGGGTTTTGTGGCCGCGGCGGGACTGCCGGCAGGCAGCATGCGGAGCAGCGAGGACAGCGACGTATAGAGGAATCCGACCGGGAAGGGCAACAATAGAATCGCCGAGGACCAATTGCGGTTCATGGCCGCGTCGATGACCACGAAGAGGAAGAAGAAACCAAACAGGAGTTCGACCACCGGTGTGAGGCTCTTGATGGCCTTGTAGCTGCTTTTTTTCCAGTCGTTGACGCGTTGCTGGCCGATGCCGTATTTCGGGGTGCGGATGAAGGCGGACTGGTGGTTGAAGAGCGCTTCGATCACGGCCTTCGCGTTGCTGATCGACATCCCGATGCCGAGGGCGAGCAGGAGGGGGAGGTAGGGGATCTCCTTCCACCAGGTCCCGGGCCGCAGCGCGCGTTGGGAAAAGAGGTAGAAGACGATCACTGAAACCGACGAGAAGAAGAAGATCGGGATGTTGATGATGTAGTAGGTGAACTTGCCGAAGTCCGGCTGCCATTGCTGGTTCGGGTAGATCAGGAAGCAAAGGCAGATGAGCAGCAGGTAGGCGAAGTTCGAGGTGAGGTGGCAGGTGGCCTCCATCTTGATGTAGAGCGGGATCTTGGCTTTCCAGATTGCGGGAAGGACTTTCTTGCAGACCTGGATCGATCCTTTGGTCCAGCGGTGCTGCTGGCTTTTGAAGCCGTCCATGTCGACCGGGAGCTCGGCGGGGGTTTCGACATCGTTGAGGAAGATGAAGCGCCAGCCCTTGAGTTGTGCGCGGTAGCTGAGGTCCATGTCCTCGGTGAGGGTGTCGTGCTCCCAGCCGCCGGCGTCGGTGATG
>CBFGOB010000463.1:0-2096 GCA_965650215.1 uncultured bacterium
GCTTTTCCGCGCCGTCATCGATTACTGGTTGGAGGAGCTGCCGGAGCCGAAGCTGTTATGCCAAACGAAGGGCGGGTTGCGCGCCTGTCTGCAGAAAGTCGCACGTGAACTGCTGCAGCAAAGCGAGCATCCCGCCTCTCAGGCGCTCACCCATATACTGCTGCGATCCAACCGGATTCCGCAGAAGCGTTGGCGACAACGCCATCGTCCGTACCAGGCCTATCTGGAAAAGGCCCTGTCCCGGTCCACCCGCTGCACCGACCCTGGACAGGCGGCCATCCAGTTTCTGTTGCTGGCGGTCGGCAGCATCGATTGCCGCAACCTCATGACGGTGAACGAATCGCGCGTCAGTGCCGCCGTGGAGCTGTTCGTCCAGGCCTATGCGTGAGATGAGGTCGCCCGATTCGATTGCCACAGCTTCCGAGACTCCCACTCCGCTGCCGCCCATCGACAGGCCACCCATCCACTCAGGGCTGCGGATTCATCCTTAGCGGAATCCGGCGCTGGCCGAACGTGCCGGCCTGCTGGTCGAAGCGCCCGGCGATGGCGGTGTGGCACTGCGAGCAGCGGCCCTCGGCGGTCACCATCAACCTGGGTTAGTCGCACCCTGCCGATCCAGTTCGCGCTCGATGCTCTGCCACTCGTCCTTGAGTCGATAACGCAGGTAGGCGACAAACGCCTGGTCGCGCAGGCGGCGAAAGGCCGAGATGCGGCGGGCTTCTTGGGTGCTGTGGATGGTTTCGGCGAGCCAGGTGCTGTCGAATGCCGTCCAGATCGGCGGGATGGGTGCCTGCAGGTTCGAGTAGCAAACCGGGGCCACGTCATCGAAGAACGCAGCCTTTGCCGTTGCGCGGTCAAAGCCGGCCAACTGCCGAGCGATGGCGGCGTAGTCGACTTCGTTGTCGACGAAGACATCCGATAGTGCCGACCACAACCGGATGCGCTCATCGCGGGTCAAAACACTTCCCACTGGGAGAATTCCTCGAGCTCGTCATCCAGGGAATCCGCTGCCACGCTGCCTGCAATCCCGCCAACCGCGCTACCCGCCAGGACCACAGCGATGGCGCAGACCGGCGCGCCCGGGCCACAGATGAGCGAGACGCCGAAACCGGCGAGAAAGCCACCTGCGGCACCTCCGCCGCCGATCATGCCTTGGCGCGCGGTCTCCTTGACCTTGTTGTCGGCGTTGAGAATTTCGTAGGTGGCGAATGCTGCAGTAACCAGAATGCCCACCTTGCCCATGATGCGCAGGCGTTCTGTGCCATTGGTGAACTTGGCGTTGTCCCGGCCGGAGGATTCGATGACTTCGTAGTGGATCTGCTTCTTCTGCTCGGCGGTGAGTGCCTCGTAGGCCTTGCCGAATTTGCTGGTTGCATACTTCTCGAACAGTTTCGGCAGGGGCGGTGGCGTTTTCTTGTATTGCTCCGCCTTGGCGAGTCCGGGAGCGGACGTGATCTTGCGGTGCTCTGCCATGATCTTGTTGCGCATCTCGTAGCAGAACTCGACACCCGCCTGGCTGCTGATCCTGCCGGCCGCAACGTCTGCCCGCACTTGGGCGGACACGCGCTTGATGTTGGCAGCATAGCTGGTGCGGATCTTGGCGTCGTTGATGGCGTCGAGTGAGAACCTCGTCGCCGCGCCTTCCATGCCGGCGATGGCTTCTTGGAGAGGGGAGCGTGGCAGGGAGTGCCCGCGCTGTGTCTGGTGTTGGCCCTGAACCTCGAGTTTTTCGGTCATCCTTGACTGCTCCCGGTGATGATAGAGAGAAGTCTGTCGGTCACGGATGGCTGCTCGCCCACGCTGGGTACGGGGATTTCGACCCGTGTGCAGGTCGATCCCGAGGGGTTGGTGAAGGTCGCCAGGTTGTCGCTGTCAAAGGTTCCGGTGAGCACCGATCCATCATCGAAATGGGCGATGCATTGCCAACCGGTGTAACGCTCGGCTGTGGGAATCTGGAAGCTGATCCACTTGCCGACCTCCAGAGGCGCTGGAGCGATGAAGGGTGCCGTGACGACCGTATCGCCGATCAGCACATCTCCCGAGCCCCCGATGATCACCCCGCCACGGTCGGCAGCACCCTGAGCCATGGCGGGGTG
>CBFGOB010000464.1:0-2092 GCA_965650215.1 uncultured bacterium
ACCAGCCGGGTGCCGATCGCGGCGCTGCAGGCAATGGCCATCAGTGCGGCAGCCTGCAGCCAAGGTTTGGTCAGGGTGGGGAAATTCATGGCGAGCCGGATTTCAGGATCATTGCGAACGCCTGATGGACTTTCTGCTTCTCGACCGGGCAGTCGGTCTCGATGCGGATCGCAGCCATGCCTGCTTGGGCGGTGCTCCGGGGGCTGACCCGCACCTCATAGAGCTTGCCCTCCTGATGGGGAATGAGTTCGAGATTGAAGTCTTTGGAGGTGGAGCTGACCCGGGTCACGCGGATTGCTTCGGTGTGCTGCATTGTCACCCGGATCGATTGGGGTTTCACCTCGCCGCCTACCGTCCACTTGAGCGTTTTCGCATCGAGGGAAACCAGCTCCGGGATATGGATACGGACCGAGAGATGGACCGAGGGCTTGTCTTCGGCATCGCCTTCGAGCCAGATGGCGACGGCCTGATCCACGGTGCCGATCTGGTTGCCCACCTTGAAGGTCGCGCGGACGGCACCGGATTCGCCGGGTTTATAGCTCATCTTGCCGTCCCTGACGACCACGCCGAGGCAGTTGCAGTCGGGGTCGACATGCTTGATCCGGACTGTCGTCTCGCCCTTGTTGGTGAAATGGTAATCGACGCTTGCCGTCGCCGCATCCGGCGTCGTGTGGATCTCCTTGAGGGTCGAATCGAATTCAAGTTGCGCCGCCGAGAGCGGGCAGATTGCGAGCAGGATGATCCAGAGGGTTTTCATCGAGGAGCCTCAGCGTTCGGGTTTGGCCGCAGGATGGAACGAGACCGCAATGATCAGACGGCCGCCGCGCCACTCGGGACCGAGCACCAGCAGCGGCTTGTGAATTTCGATCCGCGCGTCCGTCTTGATGGTCTTCTTGCGTGAGAGCCACAGTTCCAGGTCGAGGATGGCAAGGTGGCGGGTGGGAGCCGATTGGGCCTCGAAACGGACCATGATTTCATCGGAAGGCTTGAGCGGCTCAGCCCAGTTCTCGTAGCTGCGATAAAGCGTCTGTTCGTCGCTGCCGAGCAGACGGTAATGTTTGAAGCGCAGGCGTTCCTGCTGGTGCAGGAGTTCGCGTTCCGCCTTGGAAATCACCGACGCCTTGCTGCTGGCGGCCGCGACATCGCCGTTGGTGGCGAAATACACCTTCACCCCGACCGTGCCGAGCTGTGTCTTGCCGGGATCATCCTGAGCCCATGCGTGGCAGGCCAGAATGGCCATCAGCACAATGCATCGGAGGGCGCTCATGGGTTTTCCTTGCTCGGGTCTTCGAGTCCCGCAGTGGATTCGATCGGGTGCCAGGCCTTGCTGCCGGATACGGTTTCCGCGAAATCCACGAAATCGGGAATGGCGCCCACTCCGCTGAGCACGATCACGGTGGCGACGCCGCTGTCGAAGGATTCGGCGATCACCCCGGATTCGGGCGTGTAGATGGAAGGCATGAGGTTCGGGACCGCAGAGGTTGCCGTCAGCGGTGCCTGTTCCTGACTCCGAGGAGTGGTCATGCCGAGCCAGAAAGCCAGCGCCATTCCGGCGCATGCGGAGAGTGGCATCCACAGCCGCTGCCACCGGATCTGCAGGGATGCCGTCCTGGCGGCCGGTTCGTGGCGCGTCTCGCGGATCGCGTGTTGGATGCGCTCGTTGAAGAATTCCGCGGCAGGCGGCTCTTCGCTGGCGGGAATGCATGCGCCGATCATCGCGCGCCAGCGGCGGATTTCCTCGCGGGCGGCCAGCTGCTCGGGCTGATCGGCTGCCCATGCTTCCATCCGGGCGAGATCTTCCCCCTCGAGTTCGTCATCCAGCCAGAGGGCCAAGGTCGTGTCATCGGGTTTCGTATTCATCTTGCAGTAGCGTTTGGAGTTTCTGGCGGGCATAGAACAGGCGGCTCATTACCGTGCCCATCGAGCAGTCCATGATTTCGGCGATTTCCTTGTAGGCGAGCCCCTGCACGTCCTTGAGGACGACGACCCGATGGTGTTCCGGGCTGAGTTTGGCGAGTGCTGCCTCGATTTTGCAACGAAGCTCGCTGTGAGCCAGCAGCTCATCCGGAGATTCGCCGCCCGATGGGGTGGT
>CBFGOB010000465.1:0-2085 GCA_965650215.1 uncultured bacterium
CGCGGTGCGCCCGCGCCGCCGCCTCAAGCGCCTTGCGCTCTCGCGCATCGGGGTACACACCGCTGGTCGCGACCTTGATCAAGCCCGCGCAGTGCGGCGTGCGCTCGACCAGGGGCCCGGAGTAGTCCCAGCGGTCGATGCCCAACTCGATGTCGTCGATGAACAGCTGCGCGATCTGTGCGGCATCGTAATGGTTCCCCCAGTGGCCGGGGTCGTAATACTTCGCCAGGTGAAGACCGGTCGGGCACAGGATGTGCACGCCCGAGCGGCGGGAAATTTCGGCAAGCTTGAGCACGTTGCGGCCGGCGTCGCAGGGCATCGAATCCACCATCGCCGATCCGCCGTCGGAGCGGAATTGGATCAACTCGGCCGCCGCCATTTCGACCGACTCGAGCCGGAACTCCGGATAGCGAAGGGTCGCGACGCTGGGGTCGATGATGATGTGCTCATGGGCGTAACACACCCCGAGCGCTTCGGGCGCGATGTCACCCAGCACGGTGCGGATCATGGCGCGGCCTCCTCCTGGTCGCGGCGGTTGCGCTGCCATCCGTCGGCCCGGATATCGGCGATGGCCTCGGGCATCTCGAGCACGGCACCTTGTTGCCGCAACCGCTTCTGCAAGCGGCCCACCGGCACCTCGGGAGCCTCGACCCGGCATTCGAGCGCCAGCGCGGCGGCGGTTCCCACCGCATGACCCATCGCCATCGTCTGCGCCATCGAGCGGCAGGAGGCATGTGCGTCATGGGTGGCGCTGAAGCAGCGGCCACAGACCCACACGTTCTTCGATTCCTGCGGCACCAACGTGCGGTAAGGCACCTCATAGACGCCGCCATCCGGCACGTAGGCCCAGTGGGTTTCCTCTTCGCCGTCGGCGGACTGGCGATGATCCTCGATCGGCGCCCCGCAGATGAGCACCTTGTCGTCAAAGCCTGCCTGCCCGAGGCAATCCTCGCGCGTCAGGCGGTAGAGGCCGTAGACCCGCCGGCTTTCGCGCACGCCGATGCTGGAGGACAGGCCGATGATGTGCGAGTCCTCGAAGCCGGGCACGCAGTCGCGCAGGAAGTCCTCATACAGAAAGGCCTGACGCCGGCCTTCGCGCTCCGCGCGGGTGAGCTCGACCGGATCAAGCCCGGAACACCCGGCGACCCGCACCGCCACCGTCGAAATGCAGCCCTTGGCATTCATCGCATGGATGCTGCCCGCCTTGCGCGGCAGCGGATGCGTGCCGCGCTCGACCGCCTCCGCCATCTTGCGCATCAGCATCTTCTTGCCACCGGCGGCCTCGTAGCGGTCGAGGTCGACATTCGACATCCGGAAGGTCGTGGTCATCGTCTGCACCGGCTCGTGCTCACCCGCGATCTCGAAAGGCAGCCCCGCAAGCTGGCAGAAATCCGCATCGCCCGAGGCATCGATGAAGTGGCTGGCCTTGATCCGGCGGAATCCCTGCTTGCCATGGACCACCACCGAGACCGGACGGCCGGAAGCCGACTCGACCTCGACCAGCTGGCTGTGCAGCAGCACCTCGACCCCGGCATGTTCCAACAAGCGGTCCCACACCCACTTGAGCCGCTCGGGATTGTAGTTCACGCCCGTGCCGGCACCGTAGGTGTTGGGCCGCAGAAACACCGCGCCGACCGCATCCAAGGCATCCACCACCCGGTCGCCGATGCCACCGGCCACCTTGCGCGGCCGCTCGCCCGGAGTGAAGAAGCCGTAAAACGTATCGAGCGCCTGGGTCGAAATCCCGCCCGGAAATCCCGCGCGTTCCACCAGCATCACCCGTGGCGCGCCCGCTTCGCGGACCGGCACAACCTGCAACCCGCGCTCACCGACAGTGCACTGCACACGCGCGTGCGGGCGCTGATCCGAACCGGCGCCGAGTACGCGCCCACCAGCCCGAAGTTCAGGAACGGCATCCGCTCCACGCCCACGTTGATCGTGAACGGCCGCATGATCATCGGCACGCTGCCGCTGCCGCAGATGCGCGCGATCTTCCAGGCACTCGTGTACGCCGGCGAGGCCGAGCAGAACCGGTTCATCGAGAGCTGGATCAATCCGGGCTGTTCGATCGATTCCGCAGCCGCC
>CBFGOB010000466.1:0-2079 GCA_965650215.1 uncultured bacterium
AAAAGCCAGCTGCTGCCTTTTGCCATGGCGGGCGAACTCTCGGCCGACGGTGCATGGCACGCCGACAACGTCGCACCCTGTCTGCTCGGCGGCATCGTCTTTATCCGCTCCAACGACGAGCTGGATGTCTCGCAAATCCCCGCCCCGAAAAACCTCTGGGCCGCCGTGGTCCACCCCGACATCGAAATCCTCACCAAAGTCGCCCGCGAAATCCTGCCAAAGGAAATCCCGCTTGAGAACGCCACCCAGCAGATCGGCAACCTCGGTGGCCTGCTCTGCGGGTTGATCCAGGAGGACTACGGTCTCATCTCGCGATCGATCCACGACGTCATCGCCGAACCCCGCAGGCAGAAGCTAATCCCGGATTTCTACAAGGCGAAGCGCGCTGCCCTCGGCGCCGGAGCCCTCGGCTTCTCGATCTCGGGCGCGGGCCCGTCGGTCTTCGCGCTCTGCGAGGGCCAGGAAACCGCCCACAAGGCCGCCGATGCAATCAGCAAGGTCTTCGCCGCGATTCCGGTGACCAGCCAGTCCTACGTCTCGAAGATCAATCCGCACGGCGTGCATGTGATCCAAGGCTGATTCGGTCACATGCGCTACTACTCCACCAACAACCGCTCTCTCCGCGTCGACCTCAAGGAGGCGATCCTGCGCTCCCTGCCAGCAGACAATGGCCTCTACATGCCGGAGACCCTGCCGGTGCTGCCGGAACGCTTTTGGCAATCCTACCGCGGAATGAGTTTCAACGAAATCGGCTTCCGCGTCGCGGAGGCCTTCTTCGGTGAAGACGTGCCCGCCGAGACGCTGCGCGACATTGTCGATGGCACGCTCGCTTTCGACGCACCGGTGGTCGCCCTCACGGAACATGACCGCATCCTCGAACTCTTCCACGGCCCGACCCTCGCCTTCAAGGACTTCGGCGCGCGCTTCATGGCTCGCCTCATGGCATGGCTGACCCGCGATGATCCGCGCCAACTCACCGTGCTGGTCGCCACTTCCGGTGATACCGGCGGGGCCGTTGCCTCCGCCTTCCACCAGGTTCCGGGAACGCGAGTGATCATCCTCTATCCGAAAGGCAAGGTCTCCGGGCTTCAGGAAAAGCAGCTGACCGCCCTCGGCGGCAACATCACCGCCCTCGAGGTCGAGGGCAGCTTCGACGACTGCCAGGCGATGGCCAAATCCGCCTTCCTCGACCGCGAACTCTCGGAATCCCTCAACCTCACCTCGGCGAATTCCATCAACCTCGCACGGCTGGTGCCACAGAGTTTTTACTACATCCACGCCGCGCGCCAGCTCCCCGCCGGCGTGCTCCCGACCTTTGTCGTTCCCTCGGGCAACTTCGGCAACCTCACCGCCGGGCTGCTGGCGATGAAACTCGGCATGCCGGTCGATCACTTCGTCGCCGCCACCAATGCGAACGATGTCGTGCCGGAATTCCTCGAATCCGGAATCTATCAAGCCCGCCCCAGCATCGCCACCATCTCCAATGCGATGGATGTCGGCTCCCCCTCGAACTTCGTGCGTCTGCAGGAACTCTTCGGCGGTTCATGGGAGGAAATCCGCTCCCGCATCAGCGGCTACACCTTCAGTGACGAAGCCACCCGTGCCGCGATCCGCGAGGTGCAATCGACCTTCGGCTATGCGATCGACCCCCACGGGGCAGTCGGCTGGCTCGCCGCCAAGGCCTGGCGCCAGCAGCACCCGCACAGCACCACGATCACGCTCGAAACCGCCCACCCGGCGAAATTCCCCGACGTGATGGACCAGGAACTCGGTGCCGGCACCATCCCCGTTCCCGAACGGCTCGCCATCCTCGCCGACCGCGAAAAAGCCGCCATCCCGATGTCCTCCGACCCCGCGGACTTCCGCGCCTGGCTGAGCCGCTGATAGGAAAAGAAATTGGATATTCGATATTGGGGAATCGGACATGAAGAAGCTCGACGAGCTATTTTCTTACTCAATCCATTCTTCAAATCCGCGTCCATCTGCGGTTCAAATGCTCTTCACTCCCAATCTCCCAATCTCCCAATCTCCTAATCTCCTAATCTCCTAATCTCCTAATCTCCTAATCTCCTAATCTCC
>CBFGOB010000467.1:0-2073 GCA_965650215.1 uncultured bacterium
TCACCGTGGCCGCACTGATGGCGCGGGCGGATGGCGCCCGGCATCGCCACCGGCGGAACCATCGACACAGAGGACCGAAACACGGTCACGCACCACCGCGACCGTGCGGCGCACGTTGTCCGCAGCCAGCGTGTCACCCGAAATTTCTGCTGTGATCCGCGTGGCCCCGGCATTGTGGAAGGGAACAAAGAGCGAGACGGTTTCCGAGGCCCCGGCTTGGATCAGCGGGATCTGCTTGCGGTCGATTTCCACACCATCCACGCGGCACTGCACAGAGACGTTCGACGCGGCCGACGATCCGCAGTTGCGGATCGTCGCACGGTAGCGTGCGGTGGTTCCCTTGCGCAGCACGCCAGCGACCAGTTCAAGGTCGGTGACGGCGAGATTGGCATCCCCACCACCCACCGGCAGCACGAACACATCGGCATGCGCCCCGAGCTCGGCGAGGGCCTCGCGAAGCTGGGCGGACGGCTGTTTCCAGTCTGCGGACTGGGCATCCGTGATGAGATACACTTCCTTTTGTGGAGCTTCCATGTCGGCCACCAAACGCGCGATGCGCTTCGGTTCATTGGCGAGATCGAGCACGCCGGAGCCGGGTTTGAGATCCTGCAGCGCCTGGTCGAAGCGGGCATCGTCATACGCCATGTTGCGCAGCACAACGCGATGATCCCCACCGATCATGACGAGTGTGATCGGATCGCCGGGTACCATCTTGCTGCGGATTACATCCACGCGTTTCAGGGCCTGATCAAACCGCGTCGCCCCGTCCGCACCCTCCTGCATGCTGAACGAGGCATCCATGGCGATCACCACACCAGCCCGCCGTTCACCCGGAATCCACGAAGCCCCGCTGCCCGATGGGCGGGCAAGCGCGAAAACCAGCAGCAGCAGGGCCACGCAGCGCAGGACCAGCAGCAACAGGTCGCGCAGCTTGATCTGCCGCGAACGGACGCGCACGCTGCGGTTGAGAAAGCGCATGGCCGCCCAGTCGGTACTCTGCACCTGGAAGCGGTTGAGCAGGTGTGCAAGGATCGGCAAGGCGATGCCCAGGGCACCCAGCAACATCAATGGATTGAGAAAACTCATGGTCGGGTCGCGGCGGAGCCGCCACCCAGGGTGGTCTCGCGCTCGTGGAAGAATTCGCTCAGGAAGGCGTCGAGCGGACGCGAGGTGTCGACCAGCGCGTAGTCGATGTGGGATGCCACGCATCCGGCACGCAGCGCCTCGCGGTGCTGCTGCAGCGAGGCAAGGTAGTCCTCGCGGATGCGCTCCGGCTGGGTGGTCACCGGGTCTTCCAGCTCCAGCCCGTCGAAACGCCAGATGCCGTCGAAGGGGAAACTCAGCTCGTAGGGATCGAGGGTCTGCAGGCAAACGACGTTGTGACCGTCGTGCCGGAGGTGATCGAGACCCGAAAGCACGTCGTCGACATCCGCGAAGAAATCGGAAAGCACCACCACAAAGGAACGCCGCTTCATCATCAGCGCCACATCGTGAAGCTGTTTGGAAAGCGTCGTGCGCGGCACCGACTTCGCCTCGCGCAGCATACGGTCGATGTGCAGCAGGATGCCCATGGTCGAGCGCGGCGGCAGGTATCCCCTCACCTCGCTGTCGAAGACCGAAAGCCCGACCGAGTCGCGCTGCTTGAGCACGATGTAGGCGAGCGAAGCGCTCAGGAACTTCGCGTATTCCAACTTGCTGACCTTGCCCGAGGCGTAGTTCATCGAGGCGCTGGCATCGATCAGCAGGTGGCAATCGAAGTTGGTCTCGGCCTCATAGAGCTTGGTGTAGTAGCGTTCGGTGCGCCCGTACACGCGCCAGTCGATGGTGCGGATCGCATCGCCGGGAACGTATGGCCGATGGTGGGCGAACTCGGTGCTGAAACCCTTGAGCGGGCTGCGGTGGCTCCCCACCCGCAGGCCTTCCACCACCTCGCGCGCAATCAGCTCCAGATCCCCGAGCTTCTGCAGAAGCTCGGGATCAAGGTAATGGGTTGGAGGCAGTTGCTCGGACCTGGAATTCGGCGGTCCTGTAGCGGCGGTCTATGACCGTCGCCGGCTTTCAAACGGCCTTCTT
>CBFGOB010000468.1:0-2072 GCA_965650215.1 uncultured bacterium
GTTTTATCCAGCACCAGAGGAATTTCGAGGAGGTCGTTTCGGCCATCCGTGAGGGCAGGGAACCTTCCACGTCGGCCCGTGAGGCGCGCAAGGCGGTGCAGGTCATCGAAGCCATTTACCGAAGTGCCCAGGAAGGCGGCAAAACGATCCGCTTTGAATGAAGGCGCGCGAGCGGCGCGGAAAGTCCGCGTTCATCGCGGATCGTTCAATCAGCGTGGCTTGATCTCCGCGGCCTGGATGAGTCCCTCCTCGGTTTCCTGCTTGAGCCGCAGCTGGCCGCAGGCGGCATCGATGTCGTGACCTTTTTCGAGACGCAGGGTCGCTGGAACGCCGGCCTGCCGCAGGATGTCGCGGAACTCGAGGCAATTGCGGTCGTCGGGGCGGATCCAATCGAGGCCTTCGACCTTGTTGTAGGGGATGAGATTGACCTTCGCCTGCAACCGTTTCGCATGCCGTGCGAGGATCCGGGCCTGATCGGGTGAGTTGTTGATGCCTTGGATCAGGATGTATTCGAGGGTGAGTTTCTGGTTTTTGCGCGAGTTCCAGTAGTCGAGGGCGTCGAAAAGCCCGGCCAGCGGCCATTTGCGGTTTACCGGCATGATTTGCTCGCGGACCTCATCGGTGGCGCCATGCAGCGAGATGGCCAGGCGGATTTGCTGTGGGTGTTCGGCCAGCTTGCGGATCTGGGGGACCAGTCCCGAGGTGGAAACCGTGAGGTGCCGGGCGCCGAGTTGGAGGGTCTGGGGACCGGTGATCAGGGCGATGGCCTGCAGCAGGTTGTCGAGGTTCGCCAGCGGTTCGCCCATTCCCATGAACACCAGATTGTCGACGCGCTCGCCGGAGAGTTGCTCGGCGGCGAGGACCTGGCCGGCGATTTCCGAGGCGTCGAGATTGCGGGTGAATCCGGCGAGTCCCGAAGCGCAGAACCGGCAGGCGTAAGCGCATCCGACCTGCGACGAGACGCACAAGGTCCGACGGTCCGAGCTTTCGCCGTAAAGTGCAGGGTTGGCCGGTATGAGGACGCTTTCCACGTAGCGTCCGTCATGCAGGCGGAACAGGAACTTGCGGGTGGTGTCGGCGGAGCCTTGGGTTTGGGTGTGATCGAGGGCGGAGAGACGGAACGAAGCGCGAAGTTTCTGCCGCAGTGCGGCAGGCAGGTTGCTCATCGCGTCGATCGAGGTGACTTTTTTCTTCCACACCCAGTCGAGGATTTGCTGGGAGCGGAACGCGGGCTCGTTTTGGTCCTTGAGCCAATCGGTCAATTGTTCCGGCGTGGATCCTGTGAGGGCGGGCAACATGGTAGCCTGGTGGGTTCGGGTGGCTTGTGCCGGGCGCTCCGCTCACGCGCGGGTGTCCGTGGTGGAATCCGGCACAAAGCCGAAATCGTCGGTGGCGGCATCGCTGCATTCGTCACCGGCGGTGAAGCCGAAGGAATCGTTTTCGGGGGGCGTGGACAGGATGTCCTCAAGGCCGATGGCGGGAGTCCTGACGTTCGTTTGGAAATCCCGTGGCATCGAGTCGATCGGTTCGAGCAGGCCGATGGAGGCCGCTTCGGGAGCTGCCTTGAGCTCCTCGAATTTGCGGGCGGCCGGCAGCACCCGGCCTTCCAGGGAACCGACGGCGTTGTTGTAGTGAGTGACCGTGCTTTTGAGTGAATTGCCGATTTTGGCGAAGTGTTCGGCAAGTTTGCCGATCCGCTCGTGAAGGGTCCTGCCGAGCGCGGAAATTTCGCGGGCGTTCTCGGCAATCGATTCCTGCCGCCAGCCGTAGGCGACCGCGCGCAGCAGGGCGATGAGGGTCGTCGGGGTGGCGAGGATCACGCCGTGGTCGACGCCGCGCTCGATGAGTCCCGGATCGCTCTGCAGGGCGGCGGAGAAGAATGATTCGCTGGGTAGGAAGAGCACCGTGAATTCCGGGGCCTGATCGAACTGGGCGGTGTAGTTTTTCGACGAGAGCTGCTGGATGTGGGTCCGGACCTGACGGGCGTGGCGGTCGAGCGCTTCCTGGCGCCGGGTGTCATCGGTGGCTTCGATCGCATCGAGGTAGGCGTCCATCGGGGTTTTGGAGTCGAC
>CBFGOB010000469.1:0-2061 GCA_965650215.1 uncultured bacterium
GGGTCCGGTCAGGGCAGATCCAGCAGGCTTGCCGCCCCGCACCGGGGCGCTTCATCACGTGGAGATGGATCATGGTCGTGGACAAGGCACGGCGTTCCATCAGTTGCCGGCTGGTGCGGATGTGGGTTCCCGATTCAAGCTGGTGAGCCTCATCCGTGTGGCGAGGCGCATGGGATGTGAGTGTCGGAACCGCGCGGTGGCGATCCGCCGCTTCCGTGAGACTGGCGGAGCCGGATCACGGTCAAGGATCGCCCTACACACTTCTTGAGCGCCAATTCATGAGGCGCCTCGGGCATACCGCCTGACTTCTCGCAGGCGTGACCCAAAGATCCCAATCGAAGAGGCGGCCATTTTTCAAAATGACCCTACCGAAGAGGCATGCACAAGGTCCGCTGGTAGGGTCGTTTTGACAAAACGACCGCTGCGCAGAGCTCCGCCTGTCCCCAGCGGACCTTTCGGAATGCCCCGGCTTCTGGAAGAGGTGCGGTCATTCCGCGAAGCGCACCCTGCATGGTGTGAGCGCAGCGAGGGTAAAAGGTTCCTACCGATCCGGAATTTACAGATCGCATTCTAACGAATGCGCCTACGGAAGAGGCATGCGCAAGGGGCGGAGATGATTCCACATTCTGACGAATGCGCCTACGGAAGAGGACTGAGGGAGGAACGGGGTGGCTTCACATCCGTTCCGGGCAGCGGATGCCCAGCAGGCCGAGGCCGGTGCTGAGGATGCGTTCGCTGAGTTCGCAGAGGGCGAGGCGGCTGGAGCGCAGCGGTTCCTCGGACTTGAGGACCGGGCAGGCTTCGAAGAAGGAATGGAAGGCGCGGGCGAGGTCGAGCAGGTAATTGGCGAGCAGGTTCGGCCGGAAGTCGTCGAGGACGGCCGGCAGCAATTCGCCGAAGCGGGCGTGGAGGCGGGCGAGGTGGATTTCCTCGGGAGCTTCGAGGAGGATTTCCGCCTGGCCGGCATCGAAGGGGCTCTCGAGCTTGCGGAAGATCGAGCGGATGCGCACGCTGGAGTATTGCAGGTAGGGCGCGGTGTCGCCCTGGAGGGCGAGCATGCGGTCCCAGGCGAAGACGTAGTCGGTCAGCCGCCCCTGTGAGAGCTCGGCAAACTTCACGGCGCCGATGCCGACGGTTTCGGCGATGCGTGCGGCTTCCTCGCCCTGGAGGTCGGGGCTTTTTTCGGCGATGATCCTGGCCGCGCGTTCGACCGCCTCGGTGAGGACATCGGTGAGTTGCACGTTGTCGCCCGAGCGGGTTTTCATCAGCTTGCGGTCTTCGCCGAGGATCGAGCCGAAGGCGACGTGGCGGAAGTTGCCGGTCTTGCCCCAGCGGGCGGCGGCCTGGAAGAGCTGGCGGAAATGCAGTTGCTGCGGGACGCCGACGACATACCAGATCTGGTCGGCCTTCCACTCGTCGATGCGGTATTCGATGGTGGCGAGGTCGGTGGTGGCGTAGAGGAAGCCGCCGTCGGCCTTGCGGATGATGGCGGGGTTGTCGGTCCAGCCGTCTTCCTTGTGGACGAGGAAGGGATCCTCTTCGGCGGCGAGCGAGCCGTCGGAGAAGATGCAGACCGCGCCGTTGCTTTCGCGGGCGATGCCTCGGGTGAGGAATTCATCGACGAGGCCCGGCAGACGTTCGTTGTAAAAGCTTTCGCCGAGCCAGTGGTCGAAGCGGACGTCCAGGGTGTCGTAGATTTTCTGCAGTCCGCGTTTCGAGACCTCGATGCATTGCTGCCAGATCGCGAGGTTGTCGGCATCGCCGGCCTGGAGTTTGACGAGTTCGGACTTGCAGGTCTCGAGGACGGCGGGGTCCTCCTTGGTGGCGGCATTGACCTCGCGGTAGATGCGCAGCAGTTCGGGGATCGGGTCGGCGTCGAGCGCCTTGCGGTCGAGCAGGGTCTTCCATCCGTGAAGGATCATGCCGAACTGGGTGCCCCAGTCGCCGATGTGGTTGTCGGCGATGACTTTGAAGCCAAGGAAGCGGGCGATGCGGCAGAGCGAGTCGCCGATGATCGTCGAGCGGATGTGGCCGACGTGCATCGGCTTGGCCACGTTCGGG
>CBFGOB010000470.1:0-2055 GCA_965650215.1 uncultured bacterium
GCCTGCTTCGCCAGCACCTCCTCGGTGATGTCGTTCTGTACGCCGACAAAGTGGGTGAGATTGCCGTCGGTGAAGACCGGAGACAGATGCAGTTCGTTCCAGAACCGGGTGCCGTCCTTGCGGTAGTTCTCCAACTGCACCTTGAGCGGCTTGCCGTGTTGCAGGGCATCGCGGATTAGCGCGCGTGCCTCCTGATTCGGGCTCGACCCCTGGAGGAAGCGGCAATTCCTGCCGATCGCCTCCTCGATCGGATAGCCGGTGATCTCGGCAAAGGCCCGGTTGATGTAGACCAAGGGCATGTCGGGTTCACGCATGTCGGCGATCGTGACCCCGCACTTGCAGCTGGCGATCGCCGCCTCGAGCAGGCGGATGCTGTCGAGCTCGCGGGGCAAGTGGTTGCGCGCGTCGGATGGGTCCGGGTCCATGTCGATTGCCTCCTTTTTCACCTATCGATCACCATATGACGTTCGGAGGACCGATGAAAGCGGAAATCGATGGCTGGGGCGATACGTGATCATGGGTCTCGCGCTCCCAAGGCAGATTCCCATGGTGCTGATAGGTGCGGATTCCACAGATTGGATTTCCGGAAGGAATGCGACCGAAAACGGCCTGCATCGCGCGCGATTCGGGACACATCCGCGATTCGGGAGGCAAGGGTTTGCGGTCATTGGCAGCCATGACCGAAGGGCCGGGCAAGGGCGAGGACTCAGGCGGTGAAATTCCAGGTTCCACGCCGGGCCCCATCATTCCTGACAAAGGGACAGACAATCCATGAGTGACCGGGACCAACAGGGGCAGCGGCACCTTGAGATCCCGCAGCTTGTTGATCACCAGCACGCTTTTATGTGCAGCAAGGCGAGGCTGAGGGGGGCTTTTTGGGGAAACCACGGCTTTGACGGGGCTTGGGGGCGATCCGGCGGCAGAACAGCTCCGCCCCTACCGGGCGGGGTCGGATGATTTAAAAATTTCCGGTCCCGGCGTCCAATTGGCTTGCAAATGCGGCCCTGGGAGGCTTTCTTCCCGCCCCAACCCCAACCTTAGGACGGTCCGGCGCTGCCGCTGGGCCCCTCCCGAATCCCATGAGCAACAACCAAGACATCAACCTGAAAGACTACCAACTCCACGAAGGAGACACCGGTAGCGCCCCCTATCAAGTCGCGCTGATCACCCAGCGGATCCTCCATCTCACGGAGCACCTCAACCTTCACAAGAAGGACTTTTCCTCGCGCCGCGGGCTTCTGACCCTCGTTTCCCAGCGCCGCAAGCTGCTGGACTACATCAAGAAGGGCTCGGAAGAGAAATACCAGGACGTGATCAACCGCCTGGGTCTCCGCCGCTAAACACTTTCGCAAGGCAGCCACGAGGATCACTCCCCGTGGCTGTTCTGCAAAACGGCCGGAAGTTGCGATCAATTTCCCCGGCCGCAGGACCCGCGACCGCCGCCCATCCGTTTTTTGGGCCGCGGCCTGGTTCTGGAAACCCCGAATGCCCGCACTGCAATTCCGCCGTGCGGGCTGTCCGTACCGAAAAAAGAAGAAAGAGAAAGAAATGAACATCCATAGCAAAACGATCGAAGTCGGAACGAATCCGATGACGATCGAAACCGGCAAACTTGCCAAACTCGCGGATGGTGCCGTCACCGTCCGTTGCGGCGACACCATCATCCTCGTCACCGCGGTCTCGGCGACCAAGGTCAAGCCGGGCCAAACCTGGTTCCCACTGTCCGTGGAGTACAAGGAAAAAGCCTCCGCCGCCGGCGTATTCCCCGGTGGTTACTTCAAGCGCGAAGGCCGTCCGACCGAAAAGGAAATCCTGACCTGCCGCATGACCGACCGTCCGCTGCGCCCCTTGTTCCCGAAAGGTTACTTCTACGACACCCAGATCATCGCGATCCTGCTGTCCGCCGATGGCGAGAATGACGCCGACGTGCTCTCGATGAACGGTGCCTCCGCCGCCCTCTGCCTGTCCGACATCCCCTTCGCCGGCCCGATCGGCGCGGTGCGCGTCGGCCGTGTCGACGGTGCGTTCGTGATCAACCCGACCCACGAGCAACGT
>CBFGOB010000471.1:0-2051 GCA_965650215.1 uncultured bacterium
TTTAACCGCCGTAGCGGCCTTTGCGTGCCAGCCAGATCGGCACCAGGCGGCTGCGTTTGGCATTCGGGGATGCCGGCACCTGGTATTCGGCGACCTCGAAGCCGGCGCGCTGGAGGCTTTGATAAAGCCTTGCGTTCGGCCGGGAGCCGGCGATCGCCAGCAGGCCGCCGCTTTGCAGGGATTCGTAGGCGGCGGCCAACCACTTGCGGTCGTCGGTCCATGGCAGGTTGCGCGGACCCATCGGCGCCGCGTCGAGGTGCAGCAGGATCGCCTGCAGGGAATCGGCCATCCGCGCCAGCGAGCTGGGGTCGCAGGTCCGGCTCACTTCGACCCGCGGGTCGCCCAGCGGGCTGTCGCTCAGGAATTGCCGGTGCCATTCCGGAAGCTCGGCGAGTGGTTCGGCCACATGGAAGACCGCGCGCTTCTGCTTGAGCTCGGCCATCGCCGCCGCCAGCGAGTGCCCGAGACCGAGGCCGACGAAATAGAGTTTCGGCTGGCGGGCCGGACGGAAGGGCGCGCAGGCCAGCCGCGCCAGTTCTTCTTCGGCCGCCCGGGTTGCCGGGCCGCAGATCTGCTGGCCATGGATCAGCAAGGCCTTGCGGCCGTCGTGTTCCTGGAGGGTCAGCAGGTGGCCGTCCGGCAGCGCGGTTTCGGCGAGAGTATGACGGGGTTTCATGTGGCTTGAGGCTTGTCGCGTGTGAAAAAGAAGTATTGGATCGTTGCCGATATGTCCACAGCACCAACATCAGCAGAAAAAAGCAAGGTGGTCGCCGGAATTCTGGCGATCCTCCTCGGGTTCCTCGGAGTTCACAAGTTCTACCTCGGATACACCAAGGAAGGCATCATCCAGATCCTCCTCAACGTCGTCTGCCTCGCCGGCATCTTCGGCCTGGTCGAAGGGATCATCTACCTGACGAAGTCGGACGAGGAATTCGCCGCGATCTACGTCAACGGCCGCAAGGGTTGGTTCTGATCCGAAGCCGCTGCCTTTCCACGAAAAAACCCCGACCGGTAACGGCCGGGGTTTTTTTTGAGGTTTCGATCCAAGGAAAACGGATCAGACGGCGGCCTTGAGTGCCGAGGATGGCTTGAAGCCGACCGACTTGGACGCGGCGATCTGCATCGATTCGCCCGTTTTCGGGTTGCGACCGGTGCGGGCGGCGCGGCTCTTCACTTCGAAAGTGCCGAAACCGATGATTTGGACCTTCTTCGAGCTTTTCACGCCGGCAACGATCGAAGAGAGGACAGCGTCGAGAGCTTCTTCTGCGGCACGCTTGGTGGCGTCTTTTCCGAGAGCGGATTGGATGGAGTCAATAAGTTCTGCTTTGTTCATGGCAACGAGGGTTTTCCGCGATTTGTCAGGTTCTTGGCAAGAGAAAAGCCTTGTAAAACGCCTTGTTTTTTAAGGATTCGCGGCTTGACGGCAGCCTCGACCCGGGATTGACGGCTGCAGGTCCGGTGCTCAGAAAGGGGGCATGGCAGAACCAGCGGTCGATCCCCAGGGCTTGGGCCGCTGCATGGCGGCACTGCTTTCGGCCGCCGCTGCGCTGCCGCGACGCGATGGCCTCGCGTCCGAATTGGACCTGGTGGATCAGGCTTCGGCACGCGGGTATTTCCTGCCCGACGAGGAGGAGCGGATCCGCGAGCGCTATTCGCAATACCTCGCGCTGCGCGCGGCGATGCTTGAAGTCCATGCCGAGCTGGCGGCCTGGGTCGGACCACGCCGTGCCGACTGGCGCCGCGAGCTACCGGTCTTTGTCACGACCTTCGCCGTGCGTTGTGTTCTCGACCGCGCGGATCGCTACCTGGTTGAACTCGCTTCCGGGCGGCCGGTGGTATGGCAGAAGCTCGACGAGGCCGATCCGCGCTGCGGCCTGCCGCGCAAGAGCTTCACGCGGATTTACCGGGAATGTTCCAGCCCGCGCTGGGTGGCCAGGCAAGTGCGGGCGGTGGATTTCTACCTCAAGCACCGTCAGGAGATCCGGGACTTGCGGGAGGATCCTGAGTTCGCCCCGGTGCTCGGGTTGATGGCCGAGGAAGAACCGTGGATG
>CBFGOB010000472.1:0-2043 GCA_965650215.1 uncultured bacterium
ATGCTTCCTCCCCGTCCGACCGAGTTGGCCCACACGATCCTGCGCGATGTCATTCACGAAGGGGATCGGGTGGTCGATGCCACCGCCGGCAACGGCCACGACACGGTCTTCCTCGCGCGCTGCGTGGGCGAAAGCGGCGAAGTGATCGCCTACGACATCCAACCTCGGGCCATCGCCTCGGCGCAGCAGAGGGTCGCCGCCGAAGGGCTGGCCGCCCGCGTCCGCTGGCATCTCCAATCCCACGCCACCATGGCCGATGACCTCGCGCCCGGCTCGGCCCGTGCGATCGTGTTCAACCTCGGCTACCTGCCCGGGGACAATCACGACGTCACCACCGAAACCCAGGAAACCCTGAAAGCGCTCGCCGCGGCGGGCACGGTTCTGCAAGCGGGCGGATGCCTCTCGATCCTCTGCTACCCCGGCCATGAGGAAGGCACAAACGAAGCCCAACAGGTCGAAGCGTGGGCCACCCACCTCGATCGCTGGCGAGTCGCCAAATACGCGATGTTCGGCACCAAAACCCCCGCCCCATTCCTGCTGATCGCCCACAAGCCGTATTAAGTCCGGGAATTGGAAATGGGTGATTGGAACACAGTGCCTCTCTTGCTCATCACGTGGACAGTCTGTGTGTCCCGAATGGCGCGGGATGAAGACTTGGCAGCGCCCTCTCGCCGGGAGGCCATCTTTCAGCGTGAGATCATTCATGAAGATGTGCCCTCGGCGGGGACGCGCCAGCTTGATCAAAACACGAAACCGACCTTGATCCGGCATCATGCTTGTGAGCCCCTGAGTCTGATTCGCGTTGATCCCCGCCAAAAACAAATGCCAGCATCCGGTTCATGAACCCCATCCGCGAATGCCGTTTCACCGCCATCGACTTCGAGTCGGCGGGCACGGCTCCGGGACAAACCGACACGCCCATCCAGATCGGCCTCGCCTCATGGAGCGTCGGGCAATCGCACCACGACCCCTTCACCTCCTACCTTTCGACCGACCAGCCGATCCAGTGGTCGGCACAAAAAGTCCACGGCATCACCACCGCCGACCTCGCCAATGCGCCATCGCTGCTCTCGCTCTGGCCGGAAATCAAAAACCGGCTCGGCGCCGCGGTGGTGGTCGCCCACGGCAAAGGCACGGAAAAACGCTTCCTGCGCAGCTTTCCAGGACACGGCTTCGGCCCTTGGATCGACACGCTGCTGCTGAGCCGCGCGCTGTGGCCGCAATTCAAAAACCACTCGCTCGGCACACTCTGCCAAGCCCTCGGTCTTGAAACGTCTATCACCTCCCAGGTCTCTGGAAAATCCTGGCACGACGCGCTCTTCGATGCCGTCGCCTCCCTCGCCATCCTGGCCCACATCATCGACACCCTTCAGCTCGAAGATCAGCCGCTGGACGCCCTCCTCCACCCCGACACCTCGGCGTGGCACCAGGCCCGGCGGCGCTGAATCCCGCCCCTTTTCCCAAAACTTGGCTTTCCAGATCCGGTCCAGACCTCCAATTTCGCACAGATGACCCCTCCCGCCCATCGCCCCAGCGGCTCCGGCTCCACCGCCATGGACGACTATCTCGAGCAGATCCTCAATCTGATCGAAGCCAAGGGCTACGCCCGCGCCATCGACATCTCGAAAAACCTCAACATCTCCCAGGCCAGCGTCACCAACATGCTGCGCCGCCTCGACGCGGAAGGACTCGTCGTCCACGAGAAATACCGCGGCACCACCCTCACCGAGGAGGGCCACCGCATCGCCCGCGCGATCATCGACCGCCACGACACGCTCACCCGCTTCCTCAAGCTCTTCGAAATCGACGAGGACACGATCTACCGCGACGTCGAAGGCATGGAACACCACGTTTCGCGCCCGACCCTGAATGTGATCCGCAGCATTGCCGACGCCCTCGAGGCCGACCCGGAGCTGCTCAAACAGCTGCGCAAGAAAGCGAAATCCAAGCAGACCTGACCCCGCCACCCCGATGTTGCGCACCTGCATCCTTTCGCTTGCCTGCCTGATCACCGCCACCGCAGCGGATCGTCCACCGAACCTC
>CBFGOB010000473.1:0-2028 GCA_965650215.1 uncultured bacterium
GAACCGCTCTACGTGGTCAACGCGGTGTGGACGCTATGGGTGATCTGGCTGCTGCTGCCCTTCACCGTCCAAGCGCTCAAGAACCCTCCGGAGTTGATCCGCCATTGATTGAAAAACCTGTTCTTGGATCCATTGTGGAGTGGTGCGTTCTAAGCGCCATGGTGAGGACTGGCGGTTAGGAAATCGCCATCCCTGACAATGGCTGCCGAAGGCAGCCACTCCAGCGGCTTCAATGCAAATGCAGCTCGAAGCGCTCGGTCACGGGCTGGGCATCGGCCGAGGTTTTGATCATGAGAATCATCGGCACGTGGGCTCCTGCGGGCAGGGCCTGATCCGACACCAGCACTTCGCCGTCCTTGCCTTTGGCGAAGCTGAGCCTGGTCGGCGCCGAGCGCTCACCGGCAATGCCGCTGACGGACTGGCCAGCGAGGGCCACCGCTTTCAGTGACTTGTCGAGAAAAACGATGCGGGCCTTGCGCTCCTTGTCGACGGTGATTTCGAAGGCGAATCCGCTCTTGGAGGTCACGACGTGGCCACCGTTCGGACCCTGGGTCACGTGTTTCTCGTGTTGGTGATGGGCTTCATCGGAATGATCGTGACCGCCTGCGGCGAATGCCAGCGGACTGGCAATGAGGGTCAGGATGAGGGCGCTTGGTTTCAGGATGGTATTCATGATGTGGTGGTGTTGGAAATGGTTGTGGATACGCATCAATGGGCGGCAGGCGCATGGAGCGCCAGCGCCTTGGCGGCCGCCTTTTGTCCGAAAAGACGGAACACGGCGGGGGTCACGGCGAAGTCAAGCAGGGTGGAACTCACCAAACCGCCCACGATGCAGATGGCGACGGGGCTGATGATCTCCTTGCCGGGCTCGCCCATGGCGACGACGAATGGAACCAGCGCGATGCCGGCGGACAACGCGGTCATGGCGACCGGCACCAGGCGCTCGAGGGTTCCACGCTCGATCATGGCGTTGGTAAACCCCTCGCCCTCGTGCTTCATGAGGTGGAGGTAATGGGAAATCATCATGATGCCGTTGCGCGCGGCGATTCCGCCGACGGCGATGAATCCGACCAGCGTGGCGATGCTGATGTTGCCAACCAGGCACCAGGTGAGCGCGAGACTTCCCATCAGCGCGAGCGGCAGGTTGAGCAGGACCTGGAACGCGAGGATCAGGCTGCGGAAATACGACCACAGCAGCAGCACGATGACCGCGAGCACGGCGGCAAACAGGATCGCGATGCGCGTCGCCGCGGCCTGCTCGGCCTGGAAGTCGCCTTCGTAGCTGATGAAATAACCTTCGGGCAGCGCCACCTCCGCGGCGACCTTGTCCTGCAGTTGGCGCACGAGGGCACCGGCGTCGCGGCGGGTGGGTTTGATCGCCACGACATATCGCCGCTGGGTGTTTTCCCGATAGACCGAACTGGGGCCGGAGGCCTCGCGGACATCGGCCACCAGCTTGAGCGGGATGTGGTCGCCGGTCTTGGTGTGGATCGGCAGCTCGCGGATGCTTTCCGCATCGCTGCGGGACGATTCAGGAAGGCGGATCGCAAGGTCGATCGTCCGCTGCTGCTCGCGCAACTGGCCGAGCACCGCACCACCCAACAGGGTCGAGAGCTCCGCATTCAGCTCACCCGGCGAAACCCCGTGGGCAAGGGCCCGGTCGCGGTCGACTTCAATGCGCAACTGCGGGATCTGCGCCTGCATGTCGAGCTTCGCATCCTCGAGGCCGGGAATCGCTTGCGCCACCTCGCGGACCTTTTCACCGAGCGCAGTGATCGTCCGGAGGTCGGGACCGAAGATTTTCACCGCCACCGGGGACGTCACGCCGCTGAGCAGGTGGCTGATGCGGTGGGACAGCGGACCGGACACGATGCTGAAGGTGCCGGGCACGGTGCGGATTCGTTCGCGGAGGTCCTCCAGCACGACCCTGAGCGGACGGCCCTTGCCGTCCTTCTTGAAGTCGATGTCAAATTCCACGTTGTTCATCGGCACGACGTGGTCGCTGCGTTCGGCACGGCCGATGCGGCG
>CBFGOB010000474.1:0-2027 GCA_965650215.1 uncultured bacterium
CCTGATCACGCCGCGTGGCTTTTCCATGCGCGGCGTGATCAGGCCGGATGGCATCGACACGCCGTTGGCTCGCGAAGCCCGGCATCTCGATTTCCATCACTCGTTGCCGCTCGGCAACGGCCGTGTCGGCGCCATGGACTTCGGCGGTGTCGAACTCCTCCGCGTCGCACTCAACGAATCCGGTGTGTGGTCCGGCGGAAAATACAATCCCAACCAACCCGATGCCCACGAATACCTCCCGGAAATCCGCCGCCTGATTTCCGAAGACCGGGTCGAAGAGGCGTTCTCCATCGTGCAACAACACTTCGTCTGGGCCAAAGGCACCAAGCGCTTCGATCCCACCCAGTTCGGTTGCTACCAGACACTCGGCGACCTGCTGGTTTCCTTCCCCCAGCGCGATGCCGCCGTCACCGGATACCGCCGCGAGCTGGACCTGATGGACGGCGTGGCCCGCACACGCTTCCAGCGCGACGGCATCACGCACACGCGCCGGCTCGCCGTTTCCAAACCATCCGAAATCATCGCGCTGGTTCTCGAAAACGACAAGCCCGGCACCCTTGAGTTCTTCGCCACACTCGCGCGCCCGGCCCAGGCATCGCTGCGCACCACCGAACACGGGCTGCAACTCGAAGGACAACTCACCTTCGACATGCCCGGCGGCCAAGGCACCCGCTTCGCCGCCTTGCTCGATGTGGTCGCCAATGGCGGCAAGGTCGAGCGCGGCGCGGATGGCATCCGCGTCACCGGTGCCGACCGCGCGTTGCTCCTCGTGTCCTGCGGCTCCAGCCTGGGCGATCCGGACCACTGGGAATCCACCATGGTCTCGCGACTCACCAACGCGAAAACCAAATCCGCCGACAGCCTGATCACGGAAGCCTCCGCCGACCACCGCGCGCTCATGGAGCGCTGCACGCTGGAGCTCCCCCTGTCAGAAACCTCGCGCCTGCCGCTGCCGCAACGCGTCAAACAGGCGACCACCGCCGCCGATCCCGCGCTCGATGCGCTCTATTTCCAATACGGACGCCACCTGCTCATCTCCTCGTCGCGCGGCGACTCCCTGCTGCCCGCCAACCTCCAAGGCATCTGGGCCGAGGAAATCAGACCCCCGTGGAACGCCGACTTCCACAGCAACATCAACCTGCAGATGAACTACTGGGCCGCCTGCCCGACCAATCTCGCCGAATGCCACCTGCCGCTGATGCGGCTCATCCAGACCACCGCCCGCGAAGGACAGACCACTGCCCGCTCCTACTACAACGCGCCGGGATGGACCAGCCACCACACGCAAAACCCATGGGGATACAGCGCGCCCTCGAATGCGTCCGCAGGCTCGGGTTCCACCTGCGGCGCCTGGCTGTGCTGGCACATCTGGCAGCACTACCAATTCACCCGCGACGAAGCGTTCCTCCGCGAAAACCTGCCGATTCTCACCGGAGCCGCCGAGTTCTTCCTCGCCACCCTCGTCAAGGATCCCAAATCCGGACACCTCGTCACCTCGCCCTCCAACTCGCCGGAAAACCACTACAAGCTCCCGCATCCGATCACCGGCAAGCTGCAAAGCGCATCGCTCACCTACGGCGCCACCTACGACATGCAGATCCTGCGCGGGCTCTTCGCCGATACCGCCGCCGCCCTGCGCGCCACCGGCGGCGATGAGGCATTCGCCAAACGGCTCGACGAAACCCGCGCCCAACTCGCGCCCACACGGCTGGGGTCCGACGGCCGCATCCTCGAATGGATCCGCGAATTCAAGGAAACCCAAATTCATCACCGCCACGTCTCCCACCTGTGGGGACTTCATCCAGGCAATGAAATCCACCCCGGCACTCCGGATCTCTTCCAAGGTGCGCGCGCCACCCTCGAAACCCGCGGCGATGCCTCCACCGGTTGGTCGATGGCATGGAAATCCAACTTCTGGGCACGCCTTGGCGATGGCGCACGCTCACACAAACTGTACCGCATGCTCATCGAACGCGGCGCACCCAACCTGTTCTGCCTCCACCCGCCGTTCCAGATCGACGGCAACT
>CBFGOB010000475.1:0-2020 GCA_965650215.1 uncultured bacterium
CAACGCCGCCGCCGACGAAATCGGCGCGATAGATTCGCGGCGACTCCGCGGCGTAGCGCGTCAGCGTCAGGCCGATGGCCGTCGCGGCGCAGAAAAACGGCACGGCGAACATCAGGTAGAACGCGAACAGCGTCCCGAGGTTGAAGCCGAACAGGATCGCCGAAGCGATCAGCCCGGAGTTTCCCATCGCGCTGGTGGAAAACGACTGCGCGCTGGTCATGGGCACCTCCATCCTCGATGCCTTCGACCGCCTTGAAGTCCTCGAGTCCACGGCCGAAGCCGTGATCCTCAGCCGCGCGATCGGCGAGGTCAAACCGATGCCCGCCGCCGTGATCGACGAGTTGATCGCGGCATTTTTCTAAAGGGCCGAAGGAACGCCGCCTGCACTAATGCCTTCGACATCATCAACGAAAAGCCGACAAGAAAACGCGGCGAGGAAATAGAAGTGAAGATCGCTGCCGCGTATGACCTGCCCCCAAAGACTGGAACACTAACAATGAGAGTTTCCGGCGGCTGACGGGGTTGTAGTTTGGATTGCGGTTGCGAACTCGCTCGGCGTCCTGCCTCCGAGCGAACTGTGCGGTCTCTGGTTGTTGTAGTCGATCCTCCAGTTCTCGATGATCGTGCGTGCGTCGGCGAGGCTGAGGAACCAGTTCTCGTTGAGGCATTCGTTTCGGCAGGTGCCGTTGAAGCTCTCCACGAAGGCGTTTTGAACCGGCTTGCCCGGTTCGATGAAGGCGAGATGGACTCGATGTTCCCAAGCCCAGCGGTCCAGGGCCTTGCCGGTGAACTCCGGGCCGTTGTCCATGACGATGCGCTGCGGATGGCCATGCCGGGCCACCAGACGGTCGAGCACGCGCGTCACCCGCACGCCGTTCAACGAGGTGTCGACCTCCATGGCAAGGCACTGGCGCGTGAAGTCATCGACCACGTTGAACACCCGGATGGTCCGGCCATTGGCCAACTGGTCGCTCATGAAATCCATCGACCAGCGTTCATTGGGACGGGTGGCGGGCACCGGTTTGTCGCCGCGCCAGCGTGCGGTCTTGCGCCGCCGCCGGATCCTCACCTGCAGCTTTTCCTCGCGGTAAACGCGGTGGATGCGCTTGAGGTTGTCCTTGAACCCCTGGCGCTTCATCAGCACGGCCAGCATGCGATAACCCCAGCGGCGGCGCTTGGCGGCAGCCTCCTTCAAAGCGGCCCGAAGGGCCCCATCGGGACGCGGCCGGTGTCGATAGTAGTAACTGCTCATCTGAATCTGCATCAGCCCACAGGCGCGGCGGAGGCTCATGGGGAAGTTCGAACAGGCGAACTCCACCGCCTCTTTGCGCGCCGCGGGCGTCACCACTTTTTTGCGTTCACTTCCTTGAGGACCTGGATGTCCAAGGCTTGGTCGGCCACCAAGCGCTTGAGCCGCCGGTTCTCTTCTTCCAATGCCTTCAAGCGGGCGGCATCCGCGACATCCATGCCGCCGAACTTCGCTTTCCAGCGGTAGAAGGTGCCTTCACTGATTCCATGCCGCCGGCACAAGTCCGGCGTCGCGGTCCCTGATTCGCCCTCCTTGAGGATGGCGATGATCTGCTCTTCGGTGTATCTCTTGCGTTTCATTTCTCGGTTCGGTTGTAGCCAACCTCACCGGAAATCTCACATCCTTTTCGCTCCAGTTTTTCGGGAGCAGGTCACCGGCACATTGCGCGCTGCCCACCTTGGTCGGAGCATGACGGGACAAACATTGGCTATCCCACGCGCGGGAAGAACCAGAGCAGGAGGCTCTGGTCGCGTGGGGCTTGCCTCCGGCCCTGCCCCGGCTATTGGCAAGCGAACAGGCCGCGAGTGGAAAGCGCTTGCACAACATGTCTACGCGGAGGGTTTCGCACGACACTTGCAGTGATGCCCGACGCGGCGACCAGCCTGACTTCATCCATGACGCCGCGCCGGGAACGCCCGTCAGATCATCGAGGCGATGACGAGCGCGACGACGCTCATGAGCTTGAGCAGGATGTTGAGCGAAGGTCCGGAC
>CBFGOB010000476.1:0-2017 GCA_965650215.1 uncultured bacterium
CCGGCCTCTGCGCGCAATCCGGCTGCGCGGTGGTCGTGATGCACATGCAGGGCACGCCGCAGACGATGCAACACGCACCCCACTACGACGACGTGGTCGCGGAGGTCCGCGGGTTTTTCGAGGAACGCCTGGACACGCTCACCCGGGCGGGCCTGGACGCCGAAGCGATCTGCTTTGACCCCGGGATCGGCTTCGGCAAACGGCTCGAGCACAACCTGGCACTGCTCGGCGCCCTCGATGCCCTCTGCCCGGCGGGACGGCCCTTGCTGTTAGGCGTCTCGCGCAAGTCCTTCATCGGCCAGCTGCTCGGCGACCCCGACCTCCGCCTGCGCGACTGGCCGACCATCGCCCTCAGCGCCCGCGCCCGCGGACAGGGCGTGATGCTCCACCGCGTCCACCAGGTGAAACCCAACCTCCAGGCCCTGCGCATGACCGAAGCGGTGGATTGCAGCGGCGGTCCATGACCGCCGCATGCCTCCAGGCAAGCGGCATCCATCCCGCTTGCGGAATGGGGATCCCACCTGCGGCGGGGCGGCTTTCAGCCGCTGGAATCCGACGGTCATAGACCGCCGCTACAATACCTAACGGTTCATGCTCACCGCGTAGCGGTACTTGGCGATCGCGTCGACCACTCCCTGGGCCAGCGCTTCCTGATAGACCGGGCTGTGAAGCAGGCGCGATTCGAAGGGATGCGTCATGAACCCGCCTTCGAGAAGGATTGCCGGATGGCGGACGCCGGTGAGCACGTCGAAGCGCGCACGCTTGATCCCACGGTCGAAGGTCTGCTTGCCAAGACGGCGCAGCACCGAGCCGTGCACCGAGGTCGCCAGCGCCATGTTGGCCGAATCGTAGTAGTTGCCGGATTTCTCGAAGAAGTCGGATGACTTCACCCCGCGGCCGTAATGCGCCACCCCGGGAGGGGAAAGCGTGAAGGTCTCAATGCCACGCGCCTCCTTGCCGCCGGAGTTGAAATGGATGCTGATGAACACCGCGTTGTCCCTCACGGCGTTGGCGAAGCGGACCCGCTCGGTCAGCGTGAGCGCCTGATCGCTCTCGCGCGTCATCAGCACGCGGAAGCGCTGCTGCAGCAGCTTGGCCTTGATCCTCTGGGCGACCACGAGGTTGAGATGCGCCTCCTTGCCGATCGCATTCGCCGCCCCGCTGTCGCTGCCGCCGTGGCCGGGATCCAGAATCACCGTGTGGAAATCCCCGGCATTCTGGATGTAGTTCGGCCGCAGCACCGGATCGATCAGCTTGGCGAGATCGGTGCGCGAGACATAGACGCGGCCAAGCTGCTCGAGCACCGGATTGCTGAACACAAACTTCACGCCGTTCATCAGGCATTCGTGGCCGCCGATGCTGAGGATCATCTCCACGCGGCGCTTTTCCAGGACCACGGTCCGGCCCCGCCGTTCGATGCGGTCGAAGCCGTAAAAACGCTGCACGCTCTCGGCCGTGACGTAGTGGCGGCCGTCGATGCTGGCGATTTCCCAGATCCGCGACGGCTCGGCCAAGGACGGCAGGACCAGCCCGGCGGCAAACACCAGCACTTGCAGCACACAAATCCAGGGATAGGAACAAGGTCTCCTCATGGGCAAATCACCAAGGGTCGGCAATCTGCCACCGCCCGGCGGATCTGACAACGGGATTTGTGCGGCCTCAGCACCCGCCGAAGGCCTTGCCCACCTCCTCGGCGATGACGGCCAGCCCGTCGCGCACGACCTCCTCGTCCATGGCGTACGAAACGCGGATGCATTCCTCAGGGTGACGCCAGCCAGGTTCGTCGTGGCCGAAAAAGAAAAACGATCCCGGGATGATGAGGACATCGCGCGCCTTCAGCCGTTCGTAGAGCTCCTTCGAGGAAATCGGCAGGCCGGGGAACCAGAACCACAGGAACAAGGCTCCCTCGCTGCGGTGCATCCGCCACGGAAACGCATCGCCGAACGCCTCGGTCGCCATCGCCCGGGCGAGCCGGCATTTTTCCCGGTAAAACGGCCTCACCACCTCGCGCGACAGG
>CBFGOB010000477.1:0-2017 GCA_965650215.1 uncultured bacterium
GTAGATATTCATCCGGTTGGATGTCTGATACTTGTCGTGAAGAAGAGGGGTGGCAAGCAGCGAAGGGCCGATCATCCACTGGAACTGGCGATTCTGAGCGCTGGCGATGTCGTAGGTGGCGGGATCGCTGGGGAAGGCGATGGGCAGCGGCGTCATGGTGTGCGGGTAGCCGGTGGTGTGGCTGTCCACCGCGCAGCTGTGAAGGTACGGGCCGATCTGGTAATGGAAGTCGATGGCTTTCTTGAGCTTCGCCTGGTCGGCAGGGGTCCACTTGTGTTTCCACGGGCTGTCGGATACGGCCATACCTGCGGTAAGCGAGAGCAGCCAGGCGTGGCGCATGGTCGAGGTGACGTTCGCCATACTGCCAAAACCGACGGTGTCGGAATAGACGTTGGGCGCGGCGGACGCGGCGTATTGCAGGTAGTTGATCGGGCATCGCAGCGTCATGCTCTTGGCCCCGCTGGTGTCGTTGACGCGTGTAAGCGGCCCCGGTGAGCTGTAGGCACCACAGCGGGCCATGACGAGGTCTCCACTCTTCGCGATGGCGAGCATGGGGGCGTTGAAAATCGTATGGTCTGGCAAGGGCATCATCGTATCTTCCTTCACGCCGTCCACCCCCCACTGATCGTAGAGTTTTTTGAACCAGTCCGTCGCGCCGGGGATGTTACCATCGAGCATCAGGCAGGGAACGGTCGGGAAGATGCCTGATTTCACCTGAACGTGATTTCCGGATTCGTCCTTCAGGAAGTATCCGCGGTCGATGCCCTCCTGCGAGTCGGGGCTGGTGTCAAAAACGGTCGCTCCCGATTCTCCGGGCTTGCTGGAATGCGGGCCACCGGGCGGCACGAAGTTGGTGCGTTGCCCGATCATCCAACGGATGCCACGCTCCTTGCACCAGTCGCCGAAGTCGGGTGGTAGCGGTGCTTTGGTATCCGGATATTTGGTGGAGTCATAGAGCCCGAAGCTCACGGTGGTTCCTTTGGGTTGCCAGAATCCCGAGCCTGTGACCGCCCAGCGGATGTGGTAGCCGTTGTCCAGAAATTGTTGGATCGCGTCCTGGCACGTGGCGGCATTGGTGTGCCAGCGCAGTTGGTCCCAGGTCTCGAAACCAAGCTCGAAGGCGTCCATTTTTGGCGCAGCCTCCGGATATCCCTCGGCGATGCGGACGTCGCGCCAGGCGGCATAGATCTCCTCCATCGAGCCGACAAAATAGTAGAATTTCTGGCTGATGGCCGATCGATTGCTCATGCTGTAGGTGTCCGGGCCGATGCCGACTTCGCCGCCCTTGCGTTCGAAACAAGCTCCTGCAGCTCCATTTCCGGGAAAGATCAGAAAGCTTGAGAGCCAGCGATGCGTTGAGCCATTATGGCGGATTGGATACAATTTCTTCTGGCTGGCCAGATTGGCAGAGCTTGCCCATCCGCCATGGTCGCCCAAACCATAGGCAGGCCCCGGGCTGGCGGTGCGCATGGAGATGTGATCCGGTTGGCCGTTTTCCTGGGTGATCGTGACCACAAAGTGGTGGGCAGCGGTTTTCACCTCGGCGATTGCGGTCTGGCCCTTGGCATTCGTCACGCGCAATCTCACCAGGCCGTCGGCGCGGTGGATTTCTTTGGATGAAACCGCCGGGTGGCCGGAAAAGAGGAGCCCGGCTTCGGGATCGGCAGGAAGAATCACGCCTTTCGCAGACGACACCTCCATGCGGAATCCCGGATCAGTGATGCGCACCTGGTAGTGCGGGGTTGCAAGGAGATGAGCGGAAGATGTTGCCGCATGAACGGTGAGAGGGAAGCAAAGGAGCAGCAGGGATCTCATGGTTTACGGATCAGGTTTTGTAAGACGGCTGTATCGAGTTCGAACGCCGGGCGGAAGGATTCTCCATTCATGTAGTCGAGGATCGACGAGCGAAGCTGGGTTGCCACCGGGCGGTCCTTGATTCCGATCAGATCGATGGAACTTGCTACCAGGCTGCCTTTGCCCACGCGGGCTTCGAAGACATACCCGAGTTTGCGGTTGG
>CBFGOB010000478.1:0-2010 GCA_965650215.1 uncultured bacterium
TGGTCAGGTTCGTGGTCGGAGTGCTCGTCTGCTGGTCGAGGTTCGCCTGCTGCTGGCGAAGCTCCTCCTCCGCGGCGCGCAGGCGTTCCTCTTCGGCCTGCTTCTGGACGAGTTGCTCCGGGGTGAGTTGCTGAGGCTGCGGCCTGCCGGGGCCCTGATGGATGCGGGTCTCCTCGACTGGGTAGCAGGATGCGATGACCGCACAGGCCATGGTGGCAAGCGCGGAGAGTGGACGGAAGTTCATTGGATTGAGGGACTTGTGGTGCTCGAGAGGCTATGGATGCCCAATGGGCAAGCGACGTGGCCCATGATGCTTGTCTGCGGGTTTCCGTCAAGCAAGGTCATGGCCAGTTGCGGATTCTTTGCGTCCAATGCGTGGCCGGGCAGGGCTTGCAGAATCCCGGCGGGTCCGCTGGAATCGCCGCCACGCCATGCCGGACGCCACCATTCACACCATTGGCCGGGTTCTCGAAGTCCTGGGTCAGCCGCTCTACCGGGTTTCGTTGCCGAACGGCAAAACCATCCTGGCCCATCTCAGCAAGCCCTTGGCGCTTGAAGCGGCGGCCTTCGCTCCCGGCGACGAGTTGCGGCTGGAGCTGACGCCCTTCGATTTCGAGAACGCGCGGATTCTCGGGCGCGCTGCGGAGCCGTGATCACTTGCCGATGCAGAAGCTGCTGAAGATCACGCCGAGCAGGTCTTCGGTGTCGACTTTGCCGGGAATCTCACCGAGGGCGTCGAGGCCATCCCGGAGGTCGATCGCGGCCAGTTCGGGTTGTGGCGACGGGCCTTCCAGCTGTCCGAGCGCCAGCGACAGCGAGTGCAGCGCGCGTTTGAGGCTGGCCTGATGGCGGGCGTTGATGGCAACCGAGTGTTCCCCCCAGTCGCAGGTGTCGAGGTGGAGCGCGTGACGGATGGCGAGCGACAGGTGGTCGAATCCGCTGCCGCTGTGGCAGGAAAGGCGGATGGCTTCCACATCGCGCCATGCCGGGTGTTCGCCCAGGTCCGATTTGTTGAGAATGAGGAGCTGCTTCGTCTCCGCCGGGATGTCGACGAGCGGACGTGCGGGTTCACGGTTCGCATCGGCAACTTCTAACAACAAATCGGCGCGTGTGATCTGGCTGACCGTGCGCTGGATGCCTTCGGCTTCGATTCCGTCCCCCGCATCGCGGACGCCGGCGGTGTCGATGATGCGCAGCGGGATGCCGTCGAGGTTGATGGTTTCCTCGATCGTGTCGCGGGTGGTTCCCGCGGTTTCGCTGACGATTGCGCGTTCGTAGCCGAGCAGCCGGTTGAGCAGGCTGGATTTGCCCACATTCGGAGGTCCGTAGATGACCGTGCGCACGCCCTCACGGAGGATTCTTCCCTGGTCGGCGGTGGCGAGCAGGGCCTGGACGGTGCTGATGACCGATTGCAATTTCGCGCGCAGCGACTCGCCGCTGGCGGGGTCGATGTCTTCTTCGGGAAAGTCGATCCAGGCCTCGAGGTGGGCGAGGGTTTCGAGCAATGCGTCGCGGGCTTCGGTGGTGCGTTTGCCGAGCACTCCTTCGAGTTGGCTGTGTGCGGCCCGGAGGGCCAGGCGGGTTTGGGCGGAGATGACATCCATCACGCCTTCGGCCTGGGTGAGGTCGATCTTGCCGTTGAGAAACGCGCGTTTGGTGAATTCCCCGGGGCCCGCCGCGTCTGCTCCGCATTCCAGGATGCGTTCGAGCACTTCACGGGTGGCGACGATGCCGCCGTGGCCGGTGAATTCCACCGTGTCTTCGCCGGTGTAGCTGTGGGGGGCACGGAATACCGTCATCAAGCCGTCGTCGATGATCGCCCCCGACGTGCTGCGGATCGTGCAATGGACGGTCATTCGCGGTGTCATGCGGCTGGCGGCGCCGTCGCTGGCGCGGCTGGCGACGGCGATCGCTTCCGGGCCGGAGATGCGGATCATCGATACGGCGCCCACGCCCGGAGCGGTCGCGATCGCGGCGACAGTTGTGGTGCTGGTGTGAGGGGAGTCGGGC
>CBFGOB010000479.1:0-2001 GCA_965650215.1 uncultured bacterium
GCGAGTTCTACCACCGCCTCTACCTGCACTATCAACGCGACGAGGCCTGGACCTTCGAGGAACGCAGCAAGTTCAAGAACAAAGGCCAATCCGATCTCGCCCTGGACCCCAAAACCCAACTGGCCTGCACCTTCGAACCCAAGGTCGCTGAAAAAGTCTTCCGCGAGATGCTGGCGGAACACCAGATCCAGACCATCAGGGGCCGCTTGGACCTCAGGCGCAAAGCGGATCTCGCGGACCAACGCATCAAGGCCATCCATCTGGAAGACGGCACCGTCATCAAAGGCAGGATGTTCATCGATGCCTCCTACGAGGGCGACCTGATGGAAGCCGCGAATGTCAGCTTCACCATCGGCCGTGAATCGAATGCGACCTATGATGAGAAAGGCAATGGCATCACCGGCCCCCTCAAGGGCAACCAGTTGCCGAAAGGCGTCGATCCCTATGTCATCAAGGGCGACCCGACGAGCGGACTGCTTCCGGGCGTCAATCCTGACATGGGCGGCTCGACAGGCGATGGCGACCATCGGCTCCAGGCTTATTGCTACCGAATGGTCCTGACCCAGGTGCCACAAAACCAGGTTCCGATCACCAAGCCCGCCAGCTATCGCGAAGAAGACTTCGAGCTGCTTTTCCGCGCGATTGAGACCGGCCAGAAGTGGGGCTTTTTCAAGACCACCATGGTGCCCAACCTCAAGACCGACAGCAACAACACCGGCGGCGTCTCCTGTGACTATATCGGCATGAACTACGGCAAGGATTGGAACTGGGCCACTCTCGACCATCAGGAACGCGAGGCCCTGGCCGCCAGGCACCGCGATTGGCAACTCGGGCTCGTCTGGACCCTCCAAAACCACCCGCGCGTGCCCGAGGCGATCCGCAAGGCCCACGCGGGCTGGGGACTCGCCAAAGACGAGTTCACGGACAACGGGCACTGGCCTTACAACCTCTATGTCCGCGAGGCACGCCGCATGGTCTCGGACTTCGTCATGAACGAGCACCACTGCCGCCGCGAAATCCCGGTGAACGACCCGATCGGGCTCGGCGCCTACACCCTCGACTCCCACCACACCCAGCGCTTTGTCCACAACGGCATGGTCCAGAACGAGGGCGACATTCAGGAACACCTCAAAGGCAAGGCCTACGGGATCTCCTACCGCTCGATTGTCCCCAAAACCGGTGAATGCGAAAACCTGCTGGTCCCCTGGGCCCTGTCCGCCAGCCACATCGCCTTCGGCTCGATCCGCATGGAACCGGTCTTCATGATCCTCAGCCAAAGCGCCGCCACCGCAGCCTCCATCGCCATCGATCATCAAACCAGCGTCCAAAAGGTCCCCTACGAGGCACTCAAAGCCCAACTCCTCCAGGACGACCAACGCCTCGTCGCTCCTTGAAATCTTCAGGGGAAAGCAAATGATTCATTCAATCGTTTGAATTGTGGATCTTGAGCTTCCAAACTCGGTTTTTCCGGCCGCTTGTAGATTGTCAATGGTTTGTGAATATCAATCTTAAGTCATTCGTTTTCAGCAATTTAAAACAGCAAGAAAAACGGGGACCAGAGACTTTCGAGCTACTCTCGGACCGCGAGTTTCAACTCCCTCTTCGTAAAGTGCGTGTGGCGAAAATCACCGCCTAATGGCGTGTTCCACCACCCCCTCAAGCGGTCATTTCGCAACATGGTTTTCGGATCCGATCTGCCTCCCCCACCCTCAAGATGCGCTCTCGGCGAGGGCACGCTACCTCCATCTGCACACCTTCTGCATGCCTGACGGCGTGATTGGGTTGGGCAGGATCTCCTGACTCCATGTTCAGGCAGGAAAGCTACCCCGCGACACCGCGCTTCACGGACCTTCCATCACTCCACCGCAGGCGGCGCTTTCTTCCGATTGCCGATTGACCCCCACCATGGCGCTCCCTAAGTTTCCGGCCCGCACCCAATTCTATGAAAGCACCCATCACTGTATCCATCACCGGAGCCGCTGGCCAAATCGGTTATGCGCT
>CBFGOB010000480.1:0-1980 GCA_965650215.1 uncultured bacterium
GCGGAATACCAGGCGCTGCACCGGCGGATCGTCACCGGCCTTCGTGAACTCGGCGACGCTCCTTCCACCGGCGACGTGATCGCATTCGAGGGGGCGGGAGCCCGCGGCGTCGGGCAAAAACGACTGCCCGGTGGGGCGGATGCCGCGGTGCCGGCCGGGTTCCAACAATCGGTGGATGATTACTACCGGCTTCTCGATTCGCCATGAGCCGGAAATTCACGATCATTCTGTTCGCTTGGCTTGCCGTGGTCGCGCACGCGGCTCCCGGTGATGCGGACTGGGCGGTTGCCGGAGCTCCGTGGAGGGTTGCGGTGCGTGGGGTGGCGCCGCCGGATGCACCGCAGGTGGGCTGGGAGATCCGCCTGCCGGATTTCGGTGATGGTCGCGCGGACATGCGCGATGTGGTTTTGTTGGGAGACGATGGCATCGAGATCGGGCTTCATGGTGTCTGGCGCGGTGCCGGGCGCGATTTGCTGCTGTTGGCGGAGTCGCTGCCTGCGGACAGGCCCGCGACTTTGTACTTTGGTGGCACTTCATCGCGGCGGATGCGCACGTGGCGGGCGGTGCCGAGCCTCTTGATGGAAACCCGGCGCATGCCGGCGGGTGCGAAAATCGCGAGTTATGAAGGCTGGCTGGATGCGTGGAAGAAATCACCGGCCGTGGATGGGGTGGCCTTTGTCCCGCAGGTTTTTCATGGCGGCAATCCCTTCGGCGAGGAAGCGCGGTATCTGACCCGCTACACCGGATTGATCAAAACCGGGACCGGCGGAAGCCAAAAATTCTACACGCTGTCCGAAGACGTTTCGTATGTCATGATTGGTGGACGGCCGGTGCTGCAGTGGAAGTTCGACAAGCCGCCGCCGCGCGATCCCACAAAGGTTCCACATGCTGATGTCCGCCTGGCGGGTGGTTTTGCCAAGGTCGAGTATGCGCATGCGGCAGTGGAAGCGCCCGGTGCGATGGTGCTGGGGTGGGAGCAGGATGGCAAACTTGGAACCGTTCCGCCGGAAGCATGGGTGCACCCGGGTCGGGTGAAGGTGGAAATGTTCGAGTCCGCTGACGGATCGCCGGTGCCCTTGGGCCACCTGGAGTCGGAGAGCTACCTTGGCTATGCGGGCGAATGGTATGTGAAGTGCAAGGCTTCCATTCCTGATCCCGGAGAGGGTTGGCAGGTGGAATGGGTGTGGCCGGACGGGCGTGTGGACCAGGGTCTCGAGGTCCGGCGCTTGTGGATGAGCCTTCATCCGGTGCGGGTGGAACTTCGTTTGAGCAAGGGCGCACTGCGGTCGAAAGGGTGGCGCTTGCTGGTGATTCCGCGTGAGATGCCTGCGGCGTCGGTGAACAACGCGAATAGTCTGGCCGGTTTCCTTGAATTGCTGGAGATGGAAGATCCGTCGGCACTGGCTGCGTCCGGACAAAAGGCGGGATGGGCATTGGCCGCGGATTTCCTGCCGGCATCGCAGGCCGTGCGTTGGGCTGAGGCATGGGTGGCCAACGTGCCACCCGCAGAGGGTCCCTGGGCGACGGCGATGGCCTTCACGCTTCGCGAGGTGGCGAAGAGGAACCCGCAAGAGGCACTGGCCCGGCTCAGCCGGCTTTCCCCGGATGCGCGCCGGGCGCTCGGACGGGCGGCGGATTTGCTCGAACTCGAAATCAGGATCTTTTTGCTGAATGACCCCTTGGTAGTCGGTTTGGTATCGGGGCTGCGCGACCGTGGTGACAAGGCGCTGGCGCGCATGGCGGTGATCCATCTCGGCGACTACCATCTTCTGAATGGCCGGATCGAAGATGCCGCGCGCTGCTATCGGGAAGCGGTTCCTGACAATGAAGAGTCGGAGCGTAAGGCCCCGGTGGTTGACCGCTCCCACTCATTGGCGATCGAGCACTTGGTGAACGGCAAACACCTGCGCGAGGCGCGAGTGAGGTTCGATGCGTGGGAGGGCTTGCGTCCGCTGGCGAAACTTAACGACGACCAATTGC
>CBFGOB010000481.1:0-1974 GCA_965650215.1 uncultured bacterium
GGGATCGAGGTAAGCATTGAGCACCCGTTCCGGTTCCAGAAAACCCAGCTCACCCTCGGCAAGGGACGGCTTGGCGACCTTGGCCAAGTCCTCATACATGTCCTTGAGCACCTTCGAGTAGGCCTTGTCGGAATACGGCTCGAGTTGCTTGGCGGTCACCGACGGCTTGTCGCGCTTCACCACCTCGTGCAGCCATTCCTTGGCCGGGCGGCGCTGGTCGCCAATCCTCACCTGCGGCTCGTTGCGACAACCGGGATCCATCAGACGCTCGATCACCGCCTGCTGGATCGGCTCGGGAAGGTTGCCGAAATCCAACCACCCGTCGCGCAGCAGCGACGCAAACGATTCCTCGCTGACCTGCCGCGTCAGTTGTCGGCCGAGATAACGGTAATTGCGCTCGATCGTGGTGTCGAAATGCTGGCGCAGGATCGAAAGGTCGACCCATTCGATCGGGATCAGCAATTCGTCATACAAATCGCCGGCCTGGATCCCGTGCTTGCCGTGCTCGGCCGCCACATTGGCGATCCTGCGGCCCAGCAGCGGCTTGCCGTGCGCCGCCGCTTCGAGATACGCCAAGCCAAAGGACTCCGCCACCGAGGTGGTGATGAAATGCGTCGAATGCTCGATCCACGACGCGAAGTCGGAGGAGGCCTCATCGGCCGGATGGTAGCGCCCAACGACATCGAAGCCGATCGGCAGCCGCAGGTAGGCGGCGAACTTGCTCCAGGTCTCGTGAATCGACAGGGCCGACGGCTCGGTTGGCGCGCGGCTGACCGCAACCCGCGTGCCCGCCGGGGCGATCGCGGCGATCATCACCAACTCACCGAGGTTCTTGCGGCGGATCCCGCGGACGGGCGCAAAAAAGATCGGGGCACCGCCGGCCGATTTCTTTTTCCCATCAGGCAGCGCCACCGGGTTGACCAGCACCTGCGAGTGCTTCTCACCCAGACCGCTGTCGATGAAGACCTTGCGGTCCCGGTCGTTGAGAAACCCATAGCGGACGTGATCGCCCAAGGGATACAGCCGGGCACGGTTCGAGATTTTCGCGTAATTCGGGTAGCGCCCGTCCTCCGCCAGGTCATGGCACTGGAGGACCAAACGCTCCCCCGCCTCGGCAAGCCTGGCCACGATCTCGGCCATGAACGCGTTCTTGCCCATCGAGTGGTTGTGGAAATGCCAGATGTCGGGCAAGTCCCCGAGAGCCTCCTTGGCCGTGTCGCGAAGACTGCGGATCAGATGGTCCGCGTCGCCCACCACATCGCTGTCGAGATAACCGAGGCCCCGGACCCGGCGCACGGGCAGCTCCGCCATCTCAGGCATGGGCTCGCCATCGACCAGGATCACATGCGCGATCCCCATCTGCGTCAGACAGCGCGATGCCGACGCGATCACATGCGAGACCCCGCCCAAGCCCAAATGGTAATGTACGATTGCAATCCTCATGCCGGTGCAAGCCCTTCCCTGTGATTTCCTAACATTTTCACGAAATGAAACCCTTTGATTTCATAATTCAAGCGGTGGTATAGCCGGTGCGAGGCATGGTTGGAGGTGTAACTGTCCAGCACCAGGATCTCGCAGGCGGCCTCACGCCCGAGCCGCTCCATGTAATCGAGCAGCTGCGTCCCCACCCCCCGCGAGCGCCGGCCCGGATCCACCACGAGGTTGTCCACCTCCAGATACCGGCCGCACCAGACCTTGGTCGCAATCCAGGCCCCGCACACCCCCAAGAGCGCGGCGCCGTCAAAGGCACCATACAAGCGGTAGTTCGGGTGCTCGAAAAGGATCCGTCTCAGACGCTCCTCCAGCTCGGACCCGGACACGTCCGCATTGAGCGCCGCCAGCAGGGCAAGCGCCTGCGGCAGCTCATCGTCGGCAATCTGACGGATGCTCAAAGGGATCATTTGCAAGGAATCCCCCGAGGATGATCTTCCCCCACTGGCGCGTCAAGAAATGAGAACGGCGGCGGCTTGAAAA
>CBFGOB010000482.1:0-1971 GCA_965650215.1 uncultured bacterium
ACCGGCGAGCAGGAGGAATGGGTGGTGCCGAAAATCCGCTGCCTGAACTCCTCGCGCGAGACCGGCGTGTTAACGGTCGTGCCCGAGCGGGGTCAGCGCGTGCGGGCGGTCAAGCGCAGGAATGTCGTGCTCATGGATGCCCGCGAGTTGGCGGGGATGAACCATCAGGTTTCGCGCGAGTCGGTGAAGCCCGATGCGATGAGCTACCGCCTGCTGCAAGGCGATTGGACGCTTGGTTTGCAGATCCAGCGGCTCGACCCCTGGGTCACCGCGCAGGTGCTGCATGATACGACGATCCGCGAAGGCCAGGTGCTGAGCAAACTCGACATCTACTACCGCATCGACAACGCGGCGGTGAAGTCGCAGCGGATCATGATTCCCGGGCTGGATGAGAAATCGGCCGCGACCCTGCGGGCGACCGGTTCGGCGGTGGCGGACCTCGAGGTCGTCGACGCCGCGAAGGGGATTTGGGAAATCCGTTTTCAACGCGGGCTCGCGGGCAATGCCCATGTGACCTTGGAATACCAACGCCTCGGTACCGAGACGCAGGAGGAGTCGGTGCTGCCGGTCAAGCTCGTCGATGTGCGCCAGGTTGAGTATGTCCTGACCCTTCGTGCGGGTGGACGGCTCGAGCTTGAAACCGGCGAACTGCCGGGCGGGTGGCTGCGCAGCGATTGGAAGGCGGCTCAGGTGCTGTTGGGCCAATCGGTGGGCGGTGAGGCACCGACCATGACCTTCCGCGTCGGTGATGCCGATGCGGCACTCAAGGTCAGGATCAAGCGCCACGAGCTCGCGAGCCTGCGCAAGCTGCGGGTTTCCTCGGGCACACTCACGACCCTGATGTCGCCGAATGGCAACACGCTTACGGCCGTGAACCTTCAACTCAAGGTCCTGGGCAAGACGACCATGCGCCTCAAGCTGCCGAAAGGCTCGGAGTTGTTCAATGTCCACGTCAATGACGAGGGTGCGCCCTTGGTGCGCGAACGCGGCGACTGGTTGTTCTACGTCTCGCCGTCGCCGGATTCGGAGCGGGAGAGCGAGGTACGCTTCGTGTATGCGTCCGGCAATCTCAAGAAGGGCACTCTGGTCGGACCGGATCTCGACATGCCGATGGAGAACCTCACCTGGAGGGTGCTGGTGCCGGAGGGTTGGACGATGGTCGATTACGACGGCAACTTCGACCTCAAGGAGGAGCAATACCTCGGCGGCTTCAAGCTCGAGGATTACCAGTCGCTGATCGTCAGCAGGAACGAAGTCGAGAAGAGCAAGGTCGTGAAGAAGCTCGACCAGGCCAATGACTGGCTGCAGGCCGGGGACCAGCGCAAGGCGAGCCAGGCGCTGAGCAATGCGCTCAACAACGGCCAACTCGATGCCGCTTCGACCGAGGACGCGCGGGTGCAACTGCGCAAGCTCAAGACCCAGCAGGCGGTGCTCGGCCTCAACTCGCGGCGCCAGAAGCTGATGCTCGACAACCGCAATGCCGCGCAACAGGGGGAGATCAATCCGCAGGTGGACCAGGCCGCGACCATGAATCCGGTGCTGCAGGGACAATACAACTACGATCCCAAGCAGTATGAGCGCTTCCTTGAGGGCAACACCGCCGATGAGAATGCGGCGCTCAAGGCCATTGCCAACCGGATCGTGGCCCAGCAGCTTGCTGCCGAGCCTGCGCCGGCGGCCCTGGACATCACGCTGCCCGAACGCGGCACCGTCCTGAGTTTCGGCCGCAGCCTGCAGGTCGGCAAGGATGAGCCGATGAACCTTCAGATCCGGATCCAGCAGGCCGGCAGCGGCTTCTCATGGATCGCCATTTTGATCTGCCTGATGGCCGCCGCGATGGCGGTTCGCCAGAGCAGGTTGTAATGTAGCGGCGGTCTATGACCGTCGGTGGATCCCGCCGCAGGCGGGGCGGTCCCGCAGGCGGGACCGCTGAAGTGGGGGGGGGGTGGGCAGCAACCCCCACTCTCACAA
>CBFGOB010000483.1:0-1968 GCA_965650215.1 uncultured bacterium
TGTAATCAAAACGACCCTACCGATGGGATGTGGTGTTTGGTAGGGTCATTTCGATGAAATGACCGCTTGGGGTTTGGCGGACCGCTGCGTGGCGGTCGTTTTCATCAAAACGACCCTACCGAAGAGGGGCCGATTCTGATCCAGCGACGGTCATAGACCGCCGCTACAGTCTTTGGTCCGCGAGGCGGGAGATGGCGGCCAGGATGTCGCTGAGGTCGGCGAGGCGGCCGATGCCTTCGTAGCCGCAGGCGAGTCCGCCTTCGGCGGGGTCGATGAAGTGGCAGCCGTCGGACTTGAGTTGGGCGACGTTGCGTTGGGTGGCGGGGTGGAGCCACATTTTGCCGTTCATGGCGGGGGCGATGAGGCGGGGAGTCGTTTGCGGCAGGGCCAGGTAGATCGAGGTCAGCGGGTCAGGGGCAAGGCCGTTGGCGAAGCAGCCGAGGATGTTGGCGGTGGCGGGGGCGACAAGGAACAGGTCGCAGCAGTCCGCGAGCTCGATGTGGCCGGGTTTCCAGGATTGGGTTTCATCCTCAAGGGACACCAGGACCGGCTGGCGGGTCAGGGTCTGGAGCGTGAGTGGAGTGATGAACTCGGTGGCGGAGCGGGTGAGGACCGCATGGACCTCATGGCCTTGCTTGACCAGCTGCGAGGCGAGGTCGGCGGCCTTGTAGGCAGCGATGGAACCGGTGATGCCAAGCGTGATGCGCATGAGGGAGTAAATGCCGAAACCTGAACGCTGAAAAGCGGAAAGAGCCCGCGATGCCGCGGCGGTCGATGACCGCCGCATTTTGCTTGAGAAGCAGCGGTGGGGAACCAGCGACGGTCATAGACCGACGCTACAATTTCGAGGCCGCTAACGCGGGGAAGCAGCGACGGTCATAGACCGACGCTACAGTCTTTTGAGGATCGCGTCGCCCATGGCGCGGGTGCCGACGCGGGTTTCGCCGTCCTTGCCGGTGGCGATGTCGCCGGTGCGGAAGCCGTCGGCGATCGCTCCGGCGACGGCGGCCTCGATGGCATCGGCGGCTGCGGTTTCTCCCAGCGAGAAGCGCAGAAGCATGGCGAGCGAGAGGATTTGGGCGATCGGGTTGGCGATCCCCTGGCCGGCGATGTCGGGGGCCGAGCCGCCGGAGGGCTCATACATGCCGAAGTAGAGGCCGTTGTCCTTCTGGACGCCGAGCGAGGCGGAGGGGAGCATGCCGAGCGAACCGGAGATCATCGCCATCTCGTCCGAGAGGATGTCGCCAAACAGATTCTCGGTGACGAGGACATCAAAGGAGCCCGGTCGGCGGATCAGTTGCATGGCGGCGTTGTCGACATACATGTGGGAGAGTTCGACTTCTGGGAATTCGCGGGCGATTTCGACGGCGGTTTCGCGCCACAGGACCGAGGAGGCGAGGACGTTCGCCTTGTCGACCGAGAGCAGTTGTTTTTTGCGGCCCATGGCGGCGGTGAAGGCGACGCGCAGGATGCGTTCGATTTCGCTTTTCTTGTAGATCATCGTGTCGAGGGCGACGGCTTCGCCGTTTTCCTCGTGGCGGCCTTTGGGGGAGCCGAAGTAGACGCCGCCGGTGAGCTCGCGGACGCAGAGGACGTCGAAGCCGTTGGCGATGAGTTCCTGTTTGACCGGCGAGGCGTGGGTGAGGGCGGGGAGGCAGACGCCGGGGCGGAGGTTCGCGAAGAGGCCGGAGTGCTTGCGCAGGGGCAGCAGGGCACCGCGCTCCGGCTGGATGTCGGGGGGGAGGCTTTCCCATTTCGGCCCGCCGACCGAACCGAAGAGGATGGCGTCCGCCTGCTCTGAAGCCTTCACGGTTTGTGGCGGCAGCGGGTGGCCGGTGGCATCGATGGCGGCACCGCCGACGAGCTGTTCGCTGCGCTCGACGCGGAAGCCGAATTTCGATTCGGTGGCGTCAAGGATGCGGATGGCTTCGGCCATGACTTCGGGGCCGATGCCGTCGCCGGAGAGGA
>CBFGOB010000484.1:0-1961 GCA_965650215.1 uncultured bacterium
GCCGCTCCCGGAGGCTGAAACACGGGGCGGCGAAGCGGATCATGCGACACCGCAGCGCCCGATTCCGAAGCCTGCGAATCCTCCGAAGGTCGTGGCTGCGCTGCGAGTGCCCCCAATTTTTCTCCCCCCCGTGCATACTCACCCTCCAGTCTCAGGTCGTGCCGCGATTCATGGCCGCGGCCAAGCCAGCCGGATCGCCCTGCCGATCCTGTGCTGGCTGACCCTGAGCCTGGCTGAGGCGTTCGGATACCAAGGTGCCGGCAATACACCTCCCGCGACACCGACCAACATCAACCCGGCCACGGTCATCCAGGGCAATTCCTACACGCTCAGCGTTCAAGGCACCCAGGTGAATGGCTCTCGCTTCATTCCCACCACCGGTGGAGGTTCCCCGTTCAGCGCATCGTTCAGCGGTACCGGCATCACGGTGAATTCGGTCACAGTGGTCAGTGACACCGCGCTGACCCTCACCGTCAGCGTCGCCGCCGATGCGAGCACCGGCAACCGCACCCTCACGGTCACCAATCCGAACGGCCGCTCGGTCACCAGCGGGAATCTTCTCTATGTGATCGACCGCCCGGTGATCACCGCAGCGAGCATCACTCCCGGTAACCCAAGCTCAAACAAAAACCTCACCGCCCAAGTCACCGCAGTCATCAACCTTGACGGTTCGCCCCTGACCTTCTCCTACAACTGGCTCGAGAATGGCGTCAGCACCGGCTACACCTCCGCGATGCTGCCCCATCAAGCGACCAGCGCGGGCAGATCCTACAGCTGCATCATCACTCCCGCCAAAGGCACCCTGACCGGCCCCGCATTCACCACCGCCGCGGTCTTCATTCCCAAGGACACCGACAACAACAAGATGCAGGACGAGTGGGAATTCAACTACTTCGGCAGCAACGGCGTGGATCCGGAAGCAGATCCCGACGGTGATGGCGTCAAGAACAAGCAGGAATACCTCTTCGGCCTCGACCCCACCGACCGCAAGTCGAAGAATGCCATCAGCAAAAAGCTCTACCGCTCGAACAGCAAGTTCGCCTACACCCGCCCGGTGAAGAAACTGGATGGCGTGGTCTACAAGGTTTGGGTTTCGAACAACCTGGTGACCTGGACGGAACAAACCGTCTACACCCAGGTCGTGACCTCGCTCAACTCGCAGTCGGAACAAGTGGAAGTTCAACTTCCCGCTGCACTGACCAACGCCGAGAAAAAGCTCTTCGTCCGCGTCAGCGCCGAGCCCTGACCGCTCAGGATTTCGACGCGACGGCCGAACGCCAGGCTTCCTTCAGAAGACGCGTTATCGGCCCTTCGCAAAACTTGATGCCGCCCAATTCGAGGATTTCCACGGGCCCTCGAGTTGAGGAACAAAGGAAAAGCTCCTCGGCTTGATCCAAGTCATCACGGGATACCGGCCGCTCCACACAGGGAATCCCGATCCGATTCGCCTGCTCGAGAACAAAGCCACGGGTGGTGCCCGGCAGGCACCCGGACGAAAGATCCGGAGTCACCAGGCCGCCGTCCCGGACCAGAAACACGTTGGCCGTCGCCGCTTCGCAGAGCCACCCGGCGGTATTGAACATCAACACATCGTCGCAGCCGTTCTCCGTCGCCTGCCGCAGTGCCAGAAGATTCTCGGCATACGACGCGCATTTCAACCCCGCCAAGGGCGAACGCTCGTTGCGCCGCCAAGGGGAAACCATGACCCGCAGGCCATCGTCTCGCATTTCCAAGCGGCTGGCCGTGATCCAGACCCGGAAATCGGGCCCCTGACGCAAATCCTCGAGACTGCCGCTGCCGGCCGTCACCGCCAGTCGCAGCCGGGCATGGCCTTTCATCAGTCCATTGTGCTCGAGCAATTCACCCATGACCCCCGCAAGATCCTCATCGGCCAAAGCCCAACCCAGGCGGCCCGCCGCCCCGCGCAGCCACGCCAGATAGCGATCCCACAAAAACGGAAC
>CBFGOB010000485.1:0-1961 GCA_965650215.1 uncultured bacterium
TGCTGATGGTCCAACCCTTCGACCCCTCGACCCCCCGCGACATCGAACGCGCGATCCGCGAGTGCAAGCTCGGGCTCAATCCGGTTGCCGCCGAGCGTTCGCTGCGCGTCCCCATCCCCGAACTCTCCGAGGAGCGCCGTCGCGACATGGTCAAGCTCATCAAGCAGCTCGCCGAAGAAGGCAAGGTCCGCCTGCGCGCCGCCCGCAAGGACGGCATGGACGCCGCCAAAAAAATGAAGGCCGACAACTTCATCACCGAGGACGGCCAGAAGGACTTTGAAAAGAGCGTCCAGGACCTGACCAACAAGTTCACCAAACGCATCGACGAACTCGCCGCCGCCAAGGAAGAGGACCTGATGAAGGTCTAGCCCAAAACACCCCGGCAGACCGCACGAAGGCCATCGGGCTCAATGCCTCATCCGAGGCCACTAGCCAGCGGAGACGATCCGGCTGCAAACCCTCGCGCTTGTGGCTTGTGAAAAGCGCCACTCCCGAGTGGCTGTACTACGCGCCGTGATGCTCCAGCGCCGCGGCCACGAAACCGGCAAACAAGGGATGCGGGTGGTTCGGCTTCGACTGGAATTCCGGATGGAACTGGGCACCGATATAGAACGGATGGTCCGGCAGTTCGACGATTTCCACCAGTCCTTCGTCGGCCGACACCGATGAAATGACCAGCCCCGCTTCCTGAAGGCGGTCCTGGTAATCGGAGTTGAACTCGTAGCGATGGCGGTGGCGTTCGTGGATACGATCGCGGTTGCCGTAAAGGTCGGACGCCTTGGTGCCGGCGAACACAATCGATTCGTTCGAGCCCAGGCGCATCGTCGCCCCCATGTCCTCGACACCCTTCTGCTCTTCCTGCAGGCAGATCACCGGATGCATCGTCGACTTGTTGAATTCGGTCGAATTGGCATCCTCGAGACCACAGACGTTGCGGGCGAATTCAATGGTCGCGATCTGCATGCCGAGGCAAATCCCGAAATAGGGAATCTTGTGCTCGCGCGCATACTTCGCCGCGTGGATCTTGCCCTCGGTCCCCCGGTCGCCGAATCCTCCCGGCACCAGAATCCCGTCGAGACCTTCCAGAAGCTTTTCGCCTCCCTCCAGGTCAATTGCCTCGGCATCGACCCGGACGATTTCGACCTTGGTGTCGTGGTGCGCTCCGGCATGGATCAGCGACTCGTAAATCGATTTGTAGGCGTCCTGCAGCTCGATGTATTTGCCAACGACGGCAATTTTGACGTGATGCGTCGGATGGATGACCCGTTTCACAAAGCGCTCCCAATCCTCGAGTGCAGGCGACGGCGTGTGGCCAAGGCCGAGCTTGTCGACCACCAGGCGGTCGATCTTGTCGCGGCGCAGGTCGATCGGGCATTCGTAAATCGAGTGGTCGACATCGCGGAACGCGACGACATTTTTGGCCTCGACGTTGCAGAACATCGCGATCTTGCGCCGGTTGTCCTCGTCGAGATCCGCTTCGGTCCGGCAGATGATGATGTCCGGCTGGATGCCGATTTCACGCAGCTTCGCAACCGACTGCTGGGTCGGCTTGGTCTTCACCTCGCCCGCGGCCTTGATCAGGGGCAACAGCGTGACGTGGATGAAACAGACGTTGTCCTTGCCAACTTCGAGCGCGTGCTGACGCAAGGCCTCCAGGAACAAGAGCCCTTCCATGTCACCGACCGTGCCGCCGATCTCGGTGATGAGCACATCGACGTCGGGATTCTTTTCGGCGACCAGACGGATGCGGTCCTTGATCTCGTCCGTCACGTGGGGAATGAACTGCACGGTTTTGCCGAGATACTCGCCCTTGCGCTCCTTGCGGATCACCGAGTCGAAAACCTGCCCCGAGGTGAGGTTGTTCATCTGCGACAGCACGCCGGAGGTGAAGCGCTCGTAGTGGCCGAGGTCGAGGTCGGTCTCGGCACCGTCTTCGAGGACGTAGACTTCCCCGTGCTGGT
>CBFGOB010000486.1:0-1949 GCA_965650215.1 uncultured bacterium
GATCCGCTATGGCAGTTCAGACGTGGTGAACGACCGTCCGGAACTCGCCTTCATGCAGAACATCCTGGCCAACGGCGGCATCTGCGGACGGCGCGCGTTTTTCGGACGTTTCATCCTGCAAGCGTTTGGCGTGCCCACCGCCGCCCGCAAGGAACCGGGGCACGCCACGCTCGCCCACTGGCATCCCGCCGGCTGGGCCACCCGACTCGGCGGTGAAACCAAACCCGGCGACGATTGGCGTCCGGGAGGTCGTGGGTTTTATGCAGCCATGAACGATGCAAGGACCAAATCCTATCGTGCGGATGTCAATTTCCATGCCAGCAGCAAGGCACGGGAAGATGCGACCGCATTCATGAGGGTCAAACGGGCGCAGTGGATCGGCACGCTTCTGGATGAGCAGCCGAAACCGGGTCTCATCACCTGGAGCGGCAAGAGCAGGGGGCCCGCGCCGAAAAAACCGGGTGAGGTCGAGAATCCGATCTTCTGGAATGAGCTGGCGCTGCATGAACAACGGCGCATCAACGCCGGTCTGAAGGCGGCAAAAAGCGGACCCTCCGGCATTGCTGCCGTCACCGCGACGGAACCGGCCGCAACAGGCAAGGTCAGCGTCGACGACAAAGGCGTCATCACCATTCCATCGGCCGCGTGCAGCAATCCGACCGAGAGCAAGAGAAGCCTCTATCGCGGAGGACACGCGGATCTGATTGTCTTCCTGAAAAACAAGGCGGGCGACACGCTTCTGCATCTTTCGCGCTACAGCAAGGAAGGCGACACGTTCGAGTACGCCTTTGATGCTCCGAAGGCCGGCAATTATCAGCTCAGCGCCAGCGTCGTGACCCCCAAATGGGACCAGCGCCTTTTTGCCACGGCCAATGGCGGAACTCCTGTGGAAATGGCACTGCCCTACACGATTGGTCTCTGGGGAAAAACCGAAGCGGTGGTCGTCGAGCTCAAAGCAGGCAAAAACGTCCTCAAATTCCACGGGCCTGCCCGAGTGACGCTGGGGCAGTTCACCCTGACGCCCTCGAACTGAGGGCGGGACTCGTTGAACATCGATTATCAAACACTGCAGGCGGGCCCATCGCGAAAGAGGGCTTTCAATTCGAACCTGCCGTCGGTGACAAGGTCCGGATCTGGGGTGGATCGTTTCCAACACGACTGAGTCCGGGGTTGTGCTGGATGACACGGACACCGCGGAGGGTGGTTCCGATGTCGTTTCCTGCGAAGTGGCTTTCCGTCCTGCAGGGATTGACGGTGCTGCCTTGTGGATTGATCGAGGTTATCGGCACAAGGCTGTTGGTTCTGGTGGTGGAGCAGGCGGCGCGCCGGAAGATGAATGGGGCGGAGCCGATTGTGCTGTGGGTGATCGAATCGTCGGGCGGCTTAGAATTGGATCATCCGGCCGTCGTGGTGGCGGACATCACGCCGTATTACCCGAGCATGGTGCGGATTTTGAACGGGGCCAACACGGTACTGGCGGTACACGCGCTGCCACTCGGACTGCGGACGGTCGGCGAGTGCGTGGCGCACCCGGAGGTGGGGCCGTGGCTGGAGGTGCTTCTGGCCGAGGAGATTGTTCCGGTGCTGGAAGGTTGGGTGGTGGATCCAGCCGGCTTCGCGCGGACGTCGATGGAGCGGTTTCGCAATCCGTTTTTCGAACACGCGCTGTCAGCCATCGCGCTGAACCACGATGTTTAACTTAAGATCCGGCTGCTGCCGACCTTGCAGGATTTCCGTCAGATCTTTGGCCGTGAGCCGCTCCGGATTGCAATCATCCTCGGGTGAAGGACGGATACGGAATCCGCTTTGGAAAAATGTGGACGCCCAGGTGCAGCCGGCGTTTCCCTAATCAAGTAACCGATTTTGAGGTACAGTTCTTGGCAATGATTTTCAATTTTTTGCGAGAAATGTTACGGGGTCCCGATCTAGTATCCATGCGCGCTTGAGAG
>CBFGOB010000487.1:0-1936 GCA_965650215.1 uncultured bacterium
CGATCCAGCCGCCGGGGCACATGCAGAACGAGTGGACCCCGCGCCCGCGGCTGCTACCGGCGGCCAGCTACCGGCTCGCCACCAAAATCCGCGACCGCGGGGTCCACTCGTTCTGCATGTGCCCCGGCGGCTGGATCGTCCCCGCCGCAACCGAAAACGACGAAGTCGTCGTCAATGGCATGAGCCTGTCGCGCCGCGATTCGCCCTTCGCCAACTCCGGCATGGTCTCGACAGTCGAACCCGAGGACCTCGGGGCGCTCCGCCGCGAACACGGGGTGCTCGCCGGAATCGTGTTCCAGAAGCAACTCGAACAATCCGCCAAGCAGGCCGGAGGCGGGGGGCAAAAGGCACCCGGCCAGCGCGTTGCGGACTACCTGCGTGGCAAAATCTCGGCCAACCTGCCCGAATCGAGCTACTTTCCCGGCTCCAACCCGGCACCACTCCACGAGCTCATGCCCCGCGGGATCACCGAGCGCATGAAGGAAGGCCTCGAACTCTTCGGGCGCCGGATCCGCGGCTACACCTCCGGGGATGCCCTCTTGCTCGGCTTCGAGACCCGCACCAGCTCTCCCGTCCGCATCCCGCGCGACGACCACACCCTTCAGCATCCGGACATCGAAGGGCTCTTCCCTTGCGGCGAAGGTGCCGGCTATGCCGGCGGCATCGTCAGCGCCGCCCTCGACGGCATGCGCATCGCCGAGGCCGTGGTCGGCAAGCGGTAAACGGCGTGCGGCAAACGGTTTGCGGTTGGCAGTTATCGGGATGCGGAACTGGTTCGTCGGTGAAGACCAGTCGGATCAGCCGGATCTCTTCTTCTCCAAAACCACTGTCTGCCGCAAACCGACACCTCGCCTGACAAAAAAAGGCAGGCAAGCCATGAGGGCTCCACCTGCCTTTTGAAATCACAAACAACTCTTAACGGCCACGACGCCGCCCGCCATCAGAAGAACGACTGCAGCGAGAAGTTGAACTGACCGCCCTTGTCAGCAGCGCTGTCCGGCGAGGAAACCGGCACGGCATAATCGAGGGCCAATGGCAGCGGGCTGATCGGCAGGATCAGGCGGATCCCGATACCGACATCGCTGTAAAGGTCTTCAGGTGCCGGATCCCAGCTGTCGGCATTCACGAAGCCGGTGTCGAAGAACGCGGCTGCGCGGATGGTTTCGATGATCGGCACGGTGACCTCGGCGGTCACATAACCGAGCGACTGGCCGCCGTAGACTTCGTTGGTGTAACCGGTGTCGCGGGGTCCGATGTCGCGGAACTCGAAACCGCGGAGGGTGCGGCCGCCACCGAGGAACATGCGCTCGAAGATCGGCGGATCTCCATCCAGGCCGTCGACAAACGCCAACTCACCGCTAAGTGAGAAGATCGAATCCCACTTGTAGTTCCAGTGGCTTTGGGCCTGGGTCGAGAAGCTCAGCGTTTCGACATCGCCGCCGAGGCCGGCATAGGTGAGGCCGACTTCATACTTCTGACCCGAACGCGGCAGCATCACGCTGTCGCGGCTGTCATAGACATAGCTCACATTGAGCGCGCTGCGGGTGAAGTCGCCGCCGATTTCCTCTTGGGAAAGGAACGAGTTGGAACCGACCGTCGGATCGGGATCATTGCCGGCATTCACAGGATTGCCGACGAACACATCCGAGGCATCCACTTCCGAGTCGATCTCGACGGTCTCCATGCGGAGCTCACCCTTGAGGTAGCTCTTGGTGGTCAGCGGCTTGCGCAGCGAAACCGCGGCGCCGACATTGGTCTGCTCGTAGAAATCGCTGAAGTAGGTCGAATCGCGGTAGAACAATTCGGTGCCCAGCGCGAGCTGACGGTCGAGGAACCAGGGCTCGGTGATCGAAATGCTCGCATCGGTGCGCTCGGAACCCAGACGGAGGTTCATCGCGAAACGCTGGCCGCCCCCGGTGAAATTCCAGGGGTTGAA
>CBFGOB010000488.1:0-1935 GCA_965650215.1 uncultured bacterium
CGTTTGAAAAGGGAGGGCTTGGGAAAGGGCATACCGATGCTGCGAGGAGATATAGGCCCCTCCTGCAGCAAGCGTAAGCTCAAAATCCCAAAAAAATCACCTTTTGCCCAAGCCCCAAAACTCCAACTGAACGGCCACCGGGCGACGCCCGGCCTGCTTCCGACCCATGAGACGCCGCAGCCACAGACAGTGGCCCGCACCCCGCCCGATCCATTGACGTAGAACCCGATTCATGAATCAACTGTTTATTTGAACAGTTCAAATGTCAAGCGCCCAATTGAACCCCGGCAGCGCAGGTCCTGGGTCAGGCAAGCCCTTGATCCTCAGTGAAGAAAAGGCGAAGCACCCGCCCGACCTGCCCCAACTCCATCTCCGCGCTGGTCATCATCGCGACCGCATGCCAAACAAAGCCGAGATGAGCCCAGCACCCGGCGTCCAACAGGCAATGTATGGCGAACTGCCCGACGGCAGAGAAGTCCAACGCTACACCCTCACCAACGCCCAGGGCCTGCAGGCACGGGTGATGGAATACGGCGCAATCCTGGTGTCGATGCACAGCCCCGACCGCTCCGGGAGCTTCGCCGACCTGACCCACGGCTTCGACACGCTCGAGGACTGGGTGCATCACAACAACCACTATTTCGGAGCCACCGTCGGCCGCTATGGCAACCGCATCGCCCACGGCAAATTCTCGCTCGAAGGCCTGACCTATCAGCTAGCCCTCAACAACGCTCCGGGCGGCGTTCCTTGTGCGCTCCACGGCGGAAATGCTGGCTTCGACAAGGTCCTGTGGTCGGGCCGCATCGTCGATGAGCGCACGGTCGAGTTCAGCTACACTTCCGCCGATGGCGAAGAAGGCTACCCTGGAACCCTCCACACCCGGGTCAGCTACACCCTCAACGATGACAACGAATTGATCTGGCAAGCCACGGCCACCACCGATGCGCCCACCATCATCAACATCATCCACCACTCGTATTGGAACCTTTCCGGCAATCCATCGCAGTCGATCCTGGATCACGAGCTCACCCTCAAGGCCGCACACTACCTTCCGACCCAGGAGGACCTCATCCCGACCGGCAAACTCAACGCCGTCGCCGGCACGCCGATGGATTTCACCTCCCCCCACCGCATCGGCGCACGGCTGAATGCCGGCTATGAAGCTCTTCGCCATGAAAACGGCTACGATCACTGCTTCGTCCTTGAGCACGCCGATGGCATCCGGACGGCCGCCATCCTGGAAGACCCGTCATCCGGCCGCCGCATGGAAATCCTCACCGACCAACCCGGGATCCAGCTCTACACCGCGAATTATCTCGATGGCAGCCTGATGGGCAAAGGCGGCACCGCCTACCCGCGCTGCAGCGCCCTCTGCCTGGAAACCCAGAATTTCCCCAACGCCCCGAACCACCCCGATTTCCCGTCTTGCGTCCTGCGCCCTAACGAAACATACAGGCACACGCTGATTCACCGGTTTTCCTCGCGCTGAACCGGCCGCAGGCCCGCCACGGATCCTTCTCCCACCCAACCCATACGCAACAACCCATGACCCTGATCTCATTCCTCGCGTTCACCCTGTTCGCCGCGTTCCTCACCATCATGATCACCCGTCGTGATGACAAAGGCTCCTCGGACGGTTTCTTCCTCGGCGGCCGCTCGCTGACCTTTCCGGTCATCGCCGGCTCACTGCTGCTCACCAACCTCTCGACCGAACAGATGGTCGGCCTCAACGGCGCCGCCTTCAAGGACGGCCTCTGCGTCATGGCCTGGGAAGTCGTCGCGGTGGTCGCCCTGGTGCTGATGGCGATGTTCTTCCTGCCCCGCTTCCTCAAGGCCGGCATCACCACCGTTCCCCAATTCCTCGAAAACCGCTTCGACAAGCCGACCCAGACGCTCACCAACATGATCTTCCTGTTGGCCTACGCGTTCCTGCTC
>CBFGOB010000489.1:0-1917 GCA_965650215.1 uncultured bacterium
CGCGCCTCAAGGAGCTGAGTCAGAAGCGGGTGAACGAGTGCAAGGATTTCGCCTACGTGATTGAGGATGTCCTCAAGACGCAGGCCCGGATCAAGGCCAACCGGCTGACGCTCAACAAGGCTGCCCGTGAGGCTGAAATTGCGGAGTCCGACGCACAGCAGAAACAACGCAACTCCGAGCGCCGTGAGCGTTTCAAGACGATTCAGGAGCGCGACAAGAAACTCATGAGTTTTTACAAGATCACCTTGGATGACCTTGATGCCGGCAATGCCCTCAAGGCCTATGATCCTTCGCTCGACCAAGAGGCATACATGCGGCGTGCCAAGGACGATGCCGAGGACCTGGATGACACCCCAGAGTGGCCCTCCGGGCTGGACCCGGTGAAACGGGAATCGCTGTCGATTCTGGGGGATTTGGTCGACCTCACCGAGAACGCCCGGATGGCGGGTCTCATCAAGTAGCCGGGATGTCCGAGATCGCGTTGCAATTGGCTGAAATCCGTCAGCGGATTTCCGATGCCTGCAAGTCCAGCGGGCGTCCTCCCGGCTCGGTTGAACTGATTGCGGTGTCGAAGACGTTTCCGGCTGAGGCGGTCGCGGAGGCGTTTGCCGCGGGCCAGGTTGTTTTTGGAGAAAGCCGCCTGCAGGAGGCGGAGTCCAAGGTCGCAGTGTTGCCGAAAGACATCCGCTGGCACTTCATCGGCCGCGTGCAGCGAAACAAGGTCAGGCGCATCCTCCCGCTGTTCGAGGCGGTCCATGGCATCGACTCCACCCGGCTGGCGCAGCATGTCGACGCCGTGGCGGCCGAGTTTGGCATGAAGCCCAGGGTATTTCTCCAGATCAACATCGGTGAAGAGCCGAGCAAGGGGGGATTTTCTCCGGAAGAGATTGATTCGGAAATGGAAGGCCTCTGCGGACTCCGGCATCTCGACTGGCAAGGGCTGATGTGCATTCCGCCGCCTGCCGAAGATGCGGATGTGGCGCGCCGCTGGTACGCGTCCCTGCGCGAATTGAGGGATCGGCTTTCCAGTCGGTTTGCGCTGCCGCTTCCATGCCTGAGCATGGGCATGAGTGGCGATTTCGAGGCCGCCATCCTCGAGGGGGCGACCCATGTCCGGGTGGGGTCCGCGATTTTCGGCTCACGCCGCTATCGGGTGGACGGGGAGCTGGGTTGAGGGCATGCTGGGTCATGGCGATGCGATTGGAACATGCGGCGGTCATTGGCGGGGAACTGGCCCTTGGCTTCGAGGATGGTTCGGAGGTGTATTTTCCGATGGCGATGCTCAGGCGCGCCTGTCCCTGTGCGGCGTGTCAGGGTGAGCCGGATGCGCTCGGCCGCGTGGTCCGCCCGAAGGTCGTGCACGGACAAGGGGCATACGAATTGATCAAGTATGAATTGGTCGGGGGATACGCCCTGCAATTGTTCTGGGGCGACGGCCATTCGTCGGGTATCTACACCTTTGATTATTTCCGCAGGCTGTCGGAACTGCCGCCGTCCGGGGCGCAGTGACCGTGGTCCGAATGAATCCGTTGTGATTGCTGCCAACCACGAGTTGAGTCTCTGCCCATTTCTGCCTCCGCGCGAGGTGGAGGCATTTGCGGCGGCCGGCGCCTTTTCACTCGGTATTAGTAAGAACAGAGCGATACCGATCAATAGGCCCAGCACGCCCATCCCGATCCAGAACTGGTTCCAGGCGACGCCGCCACTGATCATTGGTCCAACTACAAACTGTCCCGCGGAACCGCCGGCCATGCCAAACATCTGCGTCGCGCCGATGAGAGTCGCTGCCTGAGAAGCGGGAAAGTTTTTCGTGGCCACGTAGATCGCGCCGACCAACGCGAACACACCGCCCGCGCCCTGCAAAAACCTGCCCGCGCTCGCGACCTGCGGGTTTCCTGTTGCAAATAACACCGCGCC
>CBFGOB010000490.1:0-1908 GCA_965650215.1 uncultured bacterium
GCGGTTGATCATGGTCAGTTAGGGGTTGTAGATGGATTCCATTTTTTGGGGATGTAGACGCAGGAAGTATCTTCGGCGAAGGGGTCGCCATGAACGCCGTAGGCACGCGAGCGCGAACCGCCGCAAACGCTTCGGAATTCGCAAACCCCGCATTTGCCGCCCAGCGCATCGTTGTCACGAAGCGAGACGAACAGCGGATGCTTGCGGTAGATCTCGGACGGATGGGTGTCCTTGACGTTGCCGCAAACCATCGGCAGAAAGCCGCTCGGTGAAACCTCGCCGGTGTGGGAAATGAACATCACTCCGCGTCCGTCGCGGATGCCAAGAGGCGAGCGCATGCCGGGGCGTTTCTTGCCTTCCTTCGCTCCCTTGCGCTGCATCACGACCCGGCGGAAGTGGTGGCCTTCGGTCGTCTTGACCGCAAACGGCGCATTTCCGATCAGGTCGCTCATGTCCTCGAACACATGCTCGAGGTCCTGCGCGTCGGGAAGCTCGCTGATCCCCGCACGGCCGGTCGGGATCAGCAGAAATACGCTCCACATCGCAGGCTTGAGCTCGAACATCAGCGACTTGAAGGGTTCGTATTCCTTCATGTTGCTGCGTGTGAGCGTGGTGTTGATCTGCAGATCCAATCCCACGTCATGGGCCTTCTGGATGGCGATCATCGTCCGCTCGAAGGTTCCCTCGATGCCGCGGAAGGCATCGTGGGTTTCACGCGTCGCCCCATCGAGACTCAGTGACATCCTCTGCACCCCTGCAGCCTTGAGGGCGGCGAAGTCAGCCTGCACCAAACGGTTGGTGGCGGCCGGGCTCAAGCCGATGTGCAAGCCAAGGTCGGTGGCCTCCTTGACCAGATCCACAACGTCACGGCGCATCAGCGGGTCACCACCGGTCAGGATCAGCATCGGCGGCTTCCACTCAGCAAGCTGGTGCACCAGCTTGCGGGCTTGCTCGTGGTCGAGCTCGTCCGGATGCCTTTGCGATTGTGCCGCCGCCCGGCAATGGCTACAAGCAAGGGCGCAGGCGCGGGTGATTTCCCAAAAGACCAGAAAGGGCCGGTCATCAAAATCGTAGCCTTCCATCATCGGCATCCCACTGGGTCGGGCTGAGCTTGTGATCGCATTCACAGCGGCAATAAAGACTAAGAGGTCCTAATTGGCTCTGCCTCCTTTGCGCGATGCTGCGCATATTCTGCATAGGGCTCCGAGATCCTGCCGGCCGTGGAAATGGCTCAACTTGGGAAGGGAAATCATCCTCTTCGGGCTCAGTCGAAAGCCAGGCAGATGGCCTTGAGATACCGTGCTTCCGCAAAGCTTGCCGGGTGATCGGAGGCGTGCGCGCTGCGCCAGCATTCGCGCCATGGGCGGCGGCTTTGTGCTGCGGCCATCGCGACGACCTCATGAAATTCCGTTGCGGAAACATGGGCGGAACAGGAAGCGGCAACCAGGATTCCATCGGGCCGCAGGCTTGCGATCGCCCGGCGATTCAGTCGCTCGTAAGCACGCAAGGCCCCTTCCCGCTCGCTCTCGCGCTTGGCCAGGGAAGGCGGGTCGACAATCACCAGGTCATAGCGCAGCAAGTCCTGATCCAGCCACTTGAAGGCATCGGCCTGCACCTGATGCCGTGTCACCCGGGCAATCCGTGGATCGCCGGCATTCAACGCGAAATTCCGTTCAGCGCTGGCCAGCGCATGCGCGCTGATGTCGAGATCCGTCACCGATCCCGCTCCACCACGCGCGGCATAGACCGAGAACGCTCCGGAAAAGCTGAAGACGTTGAGCACATCGCGACCGCTGGCGAGTTCCTCGACGCGGGCGCGGTTCTCCCGTTGGTCGAGAAAAAAGCCGGTCTTCTGCCCGTCGCGCACCGCGGCCTCGAAGCGTATCCCATTTTCCGGAAACACCACGG
>CBFGOB010000491.1:0-1903 GCA_965650215.1 uncultured bacterium
AGTTCAAACGACATGCGGAAATCTGTAACCCGCATCGCGCTTTTGTCGAACAGATAGCGCAGGCCATCCGATTTTCCCAAACACCCATGGTGTGCACCGATCGACAATCGATGGGACCCAACTCAATGTGGCCAAGGCCAAACCCAGGGTTTTCTGCCTTCAACGCGGGCATCGCCGCGATTCCTAGGTTTTCAAGATCCTCCTAAACAACTTGTTACAATATATGTAATGCGGAGTTTGGAAATGGGTCTTTGGATCAAGGGTTTTGGCCTGTCAGGCGTCCGATCATGGCGGCGTCGACCGTGAAGCTTCCCTTCTGGAAACCCGGTGCGTTGCTGCCGGGTTTGAGCAGGTATTCATAGGCCTTGACCGGCAACACGCCTTCGATCTGGGACAAGACGTAAACGCGAACCGCCAGGTCCTCGCGCTCGGTTGCCTCGGGCATGTCCTGCACCAGAACCTGCACGGTGTTTTCTCCGGGTTTGGCGCCGCCGATCACGAGCTCGGCAACCTTGTCGTTGATTGCGTGATGCTGACTGATTCCGTTGACCTGGACCCGCACTTCGCGACCTGGGCAGTACACATAGACCTTGGCGATGAACGGCGCCTCCCCGACTTCCGCCGGAACAGGCGGAATCTGGCCCTTGGGCAGCAGGTCGGGACGCTCATCGAGGTAATCGAGTTTCCCTTGTTCCAACTCCCCCTGGACGTCGGGCAAGGCCACCAGGTTCTCGAACATCGCCCGGTCATAAAGCCAGCTGCGGTCGGCACCGACGAAATGCAGGCTCAGCAAGCTTCGCGGCGCCGTCGCCCCGACGCCAAAATCGATCGTGCCGAAATAATAAAGTGCCGCAGTCGGCCCGCTGCGTTTGAGCGTCAGAAACTTCAGCCCCTCGATCGCCGGCGGCTGCCCGGGCAAATCGAAGACCGCGGCCGGAAAGGCATTTTTTTCCGAACGGATCCGGTTTTTGACCTCCATCCGCCGGTGTGGTGCCGTGATGTTCTCCCAAACGGCTGGGTTTCGGGTCAGGATGGATTGCCGCCAGCTGCGGTAACAGCTTTCGAGATCCTCCCGCAGGAGGTTCTGGGCAGGCAACAATCCCGCCAGCAGTAGGAACATGGCACAAATTCTGCGCTTCATGTGCAAAACGATTCGACAAGCCGCCCCGTTTCACAACAAACAAATCGCAGCGCATCCTCCTGTCCGCTTCGGATGCCCCCCCCTTCCTTCTCCTCCATGAGCATTGCCTTGAAACGAGTTGCCCCGATCGGTGAGGAGCGCGATCGCGAGATCTTGAAGGATGCGGCCACCTACGTTTACCGTGAGCGCCCCCAAGGAGAGATCCAGGCGCATGTTTTTTTCCCTCAGCAAGAAGCGGCTGCCCCACGCCCGGTCTTTGTGTTCTTCCACGGCGGTTTCTGGGATGTCCCGACACCCACACAATTCGTGCCCCACTGCCTCCACTTCGCCAGCCGCGGCGCAGTGGCGATCAGCGCCGAAATCCGCACCTCGACCCGCCACGATACCTCGGCGCTCGAAGCAATCGATGACGCCCGGGACCTGATCCGCTGGGTCCGCCACAATGCCGTGAATTTCAACATCGATCCCCACCGGATCGTCGTCGGCGGCGCGGCCGGCGGCGCCTTGCTGGCGCTGATGACCTCGATGCCCAAACCCAAGCATCTGCCGCCGGTTGACGGCCTCGACTGTCATGCCCAGGCGGTGATCCTCTTCAGTGCGCTGGTCAACCCTCTGCGCCACGCAACGGCCCTCAAGCGCTTTCCGAATGCGAAATCGGCCAAGCGCCACAGCCCGCTCCATTCCGTCCGTCGCAAGCTGCCGCCCATGATCTGTTTCCATGGCAAGGGCGACCGTGTGACCCCTTTCGCCGACATCGAGCGG
>CBFGOB010000492.1:0-1902 GCA_965650215.1 uncultured bacterium
TACGACACCCAGATCATCGCGATCCTGCTGTCCGCCGACGGCGAGAATGACGCCGACGTGCTCTCGATGAACGGTGCTTCCGCCGCCCTCTGCCTGTCCGACATCCCGTTTGCCGGCCCGATCGGCGCGGTGCGCGTCGGCCGTGTCGACGGTGCCTTCGTGATCAACCCGACCCACGCCCAACGCGAGGAGTCCGATCTCGATCTCATCTACGTCGGCAACAAGACCGACGTGATCATGATCGAAGGCCAGGCTGACGAGCTTCCGGAAGCGGAGTTCATCAAGGCGCTGCACTTCGCCCAGGACGCGGTGACCAAGATTGTCGCCGCCCAGGAAGAGCTGGTGGCCCTTGCCGGCAAGCAGAAGCGCGAATTCGAAGCGATCCTCGCCAAGGAGAACCTCCTCGAGATCGCCTACGAAATCGCCGGCGACCGCATCGAAGGTGCGATCTACGCCCCCACCAAGACCGAGCGCGCCCGCAAGGTCGGCGCCCTGCGCGATGAAGTGGAAGCCGCGATCAAGCAACGCGCTCCGGAAGCCACCGACTTCGACGTCGAGCAGGCTTTCGAATACCTCCAGAAGAAGGCGTTCCGCATTTCGATCATGGAGAAAGGCGTGCGTGCCGACGGCCGCAGCATTGGCGAGCTCCGTCCGCTTTACGGCGAAGTCGGCACCTTGCCGCGCGTTCACGGCTCCGCGATCTTCTCGCGTGGCGAAACCCAGGCGCTCGGCATCTGCACGCTCGCTCCCGCCGATGAAAAGCAGCACTTCGACAACTATTCCGGTGGCGAAGACAGCAAGCGTTTCATCCTGCACTACAACTTCCCTCCCTTCTCCGTCGGTGAAACCGGCCGCATGGGTGGCATCAACCGCCGCGAGATCGGCCACGGCTCGCTGGCCGAGCGCTCGATCGAGCCGGTGATCCCGGACGAAGCCGACTTCCCCTACGCGATCCGCGTTTCGTCGGAAGTCACCGAGTCGAACGGCTCGACCTCGATGGCGACCGTTTGTGCCGGCACGATGTCCCTGCTTCACGCCGGCGTGCCGCTCATCCGTCCGGTCGGCGGCATCTCCGTCGGCCTCGTCACCGAGACCAACGACGACGGCTCGCTCAAGTCGCACAAGATGCTTCTGGACATCATCGGTTCCGAAGACTTCTACGGCGACATGGACTTCAAACTCTGCGGCACCAGCGAAGGCGTGACCGGCTACCAGCTTGACCTCAAGCTGCCCGGCCTGCCGATCGCAATGCTCGAGGAGGCGATCCAGATCGCCAAGGACGGCCGCACCAAGGTGCTTGCCAAGATGGCCGAGTCGATCTCGACGCCCTGCGAGCTCAGCCCGCACGCGCCGCGCATCGTCAGCCTCAAGATCCCAGCGGACCGCATCGGCGAGCTCATCGGACCTGGTGGCAAGAACATCAAGGGCATCCAGGCCGAGTCCGGCGCCGAGATCAACATCGAGGACGACGGCACCGTGCACATCTACGCCTCCAAGCAGGCCGGTCTCGACCGCGCCAAGGAGATGATCGACCGCATGTTCCAGGAAATCGAAGTCGGCAAGGTCTACAGCGGCCGCGTCGTTTCGGTGACCGCCTTCGGTGCCTTCATGGAAGTGCTGCCCGGCAAGGACGGCCTCATCCACATCTCCGAGCTGGCCGAAGGCCGCACGGAGAAGGTCGAGGACGTCGTCAAGAAGGGCGACCTGGTCACGGCCAAGTGCCTTGGCGTCGACGAAAAAGGCCGCGTGAAGATGTCGCGCCGCGTCTGGCTCCGCGAGCAGAAGGCCGAGGAAGCCGGCGCCGCCGAAACTTCCGAGCCGCTGGTCGGCTGATCCGCCAACGCGAATCCCTCCCAAGCCGGCGCCTCTCGGGGTGCCGGCTTTTTTGTCGGCGGGGCAGTT
>CBFGOB010000493.1:0-1898 GCA_965650215.1 uncultured bacterium
AACACCCCGGGAAGCAGTGCCTCGGACGCCCCGCTCGCCATCGGCAGCAGCTTCAACGACAGCGCTGCCGGCATCACGATCCAGACCGTCGCCCAAGGCGGAAGCGGAGCGGATGAATGGCTCGACGTCAGCGTCACCCTCCAAGCCCGCCTGCAGTGGGGCGCGGCAAGCTATCTGGTCAACGAGCAGGGCGGCAGCGCGGTGCTGAGCGTGACCCGCAGCAACAATTCCAGCGGCGCGGTTTCCGTCCAATACGCCACCGCATCCGGCACCGCGAGCTCGGGAAGCGACTTCACCAGCACCTCCGGCACGCTCCACTGGACGGATGGCGACAGCACACCCAAAACCATCAGCATCCCGCTTGCTGCCGATGCCCTCGTCGAGGGCAATGAAACCTTCAGCGTGACCCTCTCATCCGCCACCGGCGGCGTGATCGTCAGCCCCGCCACCACCACCGTCACCATCGCCGACCCCGGCTCGCGCGACAGCAGCTTCAATGCGGATTTTGTGAACAGCGCCGTCAACCGCTCGCTGGTGCTGCCGGATGGGAACATCCTGATCGCAGGTTGGTTCAGCCAACTGCAGGACGCCGCCTTCGATCTTTACAATTACGGCCGCATTGCGCGGCTGCTGCCGAACGGCTCGATCGACACCGGCTTCAATCCCGGATCCGGCGCCAATGCGGTCGTTTACGCCCTCGCCCGCCAGGCGGATGGCAAGGTCCTCATCGGCGGCGACTTCTCCTCGTTCAACGGTGTGGCCAGAGGAAGAATCGCCCGCCTCCACCCCGACGGATCGCTCGACACCAGCTTCGCCATCGGCAGCGGAGCGAATGGCACGGTTTACGCCATCCTGCCGCAACCGGATGGCAGGATCCTCGTCGGCGGCGCCTTCACCAGCTACGACGGCAGCGCGGCCGAATACCTGGTGCGGCTCAACGCGGATGGCAGCCGCGATACGGGTTTTACCGGACCCAATTTCGGCGACGACACCGGCTGGCGCGTCAACTGCCTCGCGCTCCAAGCCGACGGCAAATGTTTGGTCGGTGGCTTATTCTACTTCACCGGCTCGCCATTCAAAGCCGGGCTCTGCCGCGTCCTCAGCAGCGGTGCCCTCGACACCGGCTTCAACGGCATCGCTGAGGGAGCCCATCTGGCGGGCAACACCGGCAGTCTCCGTGACATCGAGCACCTCGCGATCCAGCCCGACGGCAAAATCCTGATCGTCGGCAACTTCACCGCTTACAACAACACTGCACGCGGCGGGTTCGCCCGCCTCGACACCACCGGCGCGCTGGATGCCACATTCTCACCCCAACCGAACAGTGACTGTTACGCCCTGCTTCTGTTGCCGGACCAAAGCGCCCTGATCGGCGGGGACTTCACCTCGGTCAGCGGCACCAATGCCACGCGCATCGCCCGCATCCTTCCAAATGGCAACGTCGACGCCAACTTCGCCGCCGCAGGCGGACACGCAGGTCGGGTCGAAGATCTCACCCTTCAGCCCGACGGCAATGTCGTGCTCGTCGGAGACTATGACTTTTTTCAGAACGCGCCATACGATGGCCCCGTCTGGCGGCTGGTCCCGGGCCTGGCAGGCCGGCCCGGCGTGATCCAATTCGCCACGGACGCCTCGATCAGCGGCATCGAAGGCAAGGCGGCAAGTGTCCAGGTCAGCCGCAGCGGCGGTTCACTTGGCGCGCTCACCATCGGCTACAGCACGGTTGCCGGCACGGCATCCGCCGGCACCGACTTCACAAGCACCAGCGGCACGCTCACCTGGGCGGATGGCGACAGCGACCCGAAATCGGTCTCGATCCCCATCGCCGCCGACGCGATCGCCGACACGCCGGAAACGCTCCAGCTGAACCTTGGAGAAGCGCTCATCGGCGGCGCCAT
>CBFGOB010000494.1:0-1889 GCA_965650215.1 uncultured bacterium
GTGCGCGGGTGCCAGGGGAAGTCCGGCACGGTGGATGGAAGCGCGAGGTCCGGATGCATGGCCGCCCACCATTCTTGCCATGTGCCGATGCCGGGCAGTGCGCGGCCGGATTTCCATAGCTTGGCGAGATGCTCGTGGATCTCCGAGGCTTCCATGCAGTTGCCGTGCTTGTCGCGGCCACCGCTGCCATTGGAGGCGAGGCGCTGGATCTCATTGATGAGGAGATCGGGCATGACCTTGACTCGCTCGGCGGTGCCATACTTGGGCAGTAGCGTGGCGATCTTTTTGCCACCGGCGATCCATGGATACCAGAGGCGGGTCAGGGTCTTGAACGAAGCACGGAGTTGGCGATTCCCATCCAATGGCTGGCCGTCGATGCGGCCGGCGATGGCATGCAGGCCGGCGACGAGCGGAGCGGCCTCGTGCTCGATGGCATCCGCGAGTTTCGTGAACTCGGCGTGGATGATCGCGGCGCGGTTGCGTTGCCAGGTTGGAACTCTCCGGGACATTGTGGAAGTGATCGGTGAGCAGTGATCAGATGGTGATGGCGTCGGGATCGACCATAGCCAGGGAGTCCGGTTCGTCGGACGGTTGCCAGTGGGTGCCGGTGAGTTCGTAGAGCATGGAATACACGCGGGCGGTGGCGGCGCGTTTGAAGTCCGGGTAGGCGTCGAGCTGCGGTTTGAGGCGGCAGATGTTCTCGCTCTCCTGGCGGAATGCGCTGAGGTTCTGTTTCAGGAAATCGAACTCTTGCTGCTCGATCTTCGGCGGTGGCGGGGGCGCGGGTGCCACGGACTCAATGGCGGAGTCGCATAGGGACTTGAGGGAAACCGGAACGACCTTGGTGAGTTTGGCGAGTTCCCTGTCCACATCCTTTTCGGTGGCAGACTCATTGAGGCCCAATCCCTTGAGGGCAGTCATCCAACGGTAGGCGGTGGGTTTCTTGATCTGCGGGTGGTTCTCTGCGAGCCAGCCTTCGAAGCCCTGGGGGGTGGCCTCGTCCGCGTGGACGAGGGCTCGCTTGGTGTGCTGGTTTTTTCCCGATGCATTACGTTTGCCGGGTGCCTGCAAGGCGAACGCGCAATGTGCCTTAAGGCAGTAGAGGCCGATCTTGAGTTGGGCTGGCAAGACCTCGGCTTGCAGTGCGGCGATGCGTTCTTCGATGATTCCGGTGTGGACACGGATGGCTCCGGAGCAATCACGGAGGATGTTTTTGAGGGGTGTGGTGATGGCGGTGGTTTTGGACATGGGGTGGAGTTGGTTAGAAGAGACAGGCTTGGCTGAGACCGGATTCATCCGGGAGCAGCCGGTAGGAGGAATGGATCATCCGGCCCACGCGCTCATTGCGGTGCTCGATGCGATGGCCGCGGGCGCGCAGATCGGCGATGCGGCTGTGGATGGCCATGGAGCCGGACACGTTGTAGAGTGCGGGCAGTCCCACCCACTGGCCGGCGCGTTCCTTAAGCGCGGCCAAGATGGCGTCGCATTGGGAGGTTCCGGCGATGGGCGAGACGTGGGGCATGGGGATGTCAGCGGTTTGGGGTCAATGGTCAGCGGGTGAGAAAGAGGTCGGGCGGATGCGTAGAGAACGCCCTTGCGGGTGGCTCCATCCGCCCGGTTTGTCAGAGGGTTTTGACGAGGAAGGCGGCGATGGCGGGCACGAGGACGATGACGGCGATGAGCGCCCATCCGATCATGCGATCGCGGCGGTATTGGTTGAGGTTCATGCGCGCCTCGTAGTTGAGGCGGATGGAGTCGATCTCGGCTTGGGTGCGGAGTGCGGTTTCGTTTTGCATGGTGTGGTGGGGTTGGGTTGGATTTTGTTAGACGGGGATGGGTTTGCCGGCGCGCATCACGGGGTAGCCGTGGCCGCGGCCGCATTCGGGGCC
>CBFGOB010000495.1:0-1886 GCA_965650215.1 uncultured bacterium
TGTAGGTGCCCATGACCGGCAGCTTGAGGGTCACGGTTTCGGTGTTGCCTGCGCGCCAGCGCAGCAGGCTGAGTTGGCCCTGGCCCTTGTCGGATTCGGCCTGGGTGAGGGCCTTGCCGAACTCCACGCGCGGATCGTGGGTGAAGGGTTCCTTGCCGATGCCGAGGATCACATCCCCGACTTCGAGCACGCCGTCGGCAGGGGTGCCGCGGGTGACTTCGGTGATGGCGATCTGGCGGGCCTTGCGGGTTTCGAGATTGAACGGATAGATCCAGCCGCGGGCGCCGCTTGCGCCGAGGTTCCAGGTGTGCTTGGCCTCCTTGGGGATGGGGTCGCCTTTCGTCAGGTCCGGCATCGGCATGGCTTGGCGTCCGCCTGCCGCCTGAACGGTGGCGGGGAGCCATGTGGCGGCAAGGCTGAGGACCAGCAAGGCGCGGAAAATCGGTGGCTTTCGGTTCATGGCAGTCGTGAAGATGGGATCCGTCGCAGGGATACGCGATGCCAAAATCGCGAATTTCAGGGGCCCGCATGCGGGCAAAACCCGATTGACGCCCAAGGCATGGCTTGTAGGATCCGCCTCGTGATGTCGCGACTCGATGGCCTGCTGCCAAGCCTCCTGCTCCTGAGCCGGGCGGGTTGCTGACGATGGCTTGCCTCCATTTGTCTTGCAGCCTGCCGGCCGATCCGGCGGGCTTTTTTATGTCCCAGCATTGAACGATCTTTCTTCCCGACTCCCATGAACCCCAAGTCCCTGAGCAAGTACCGGCCCTTTCCTGCAGTGGCGTTGCCCGACCGCAGATGGCCCGACCGTGTCATCGAGCGTGCGCCCGAGTGGTGTTCGGTCGACCTGCGCGATGGCAATCAGGCGCTGCCGCAACCGATGTCGGTCGAGGAGAAGCTGGAGTTCTTCGATCTGCTGGTGCGCTGCGGATTCAAGCAGATCGAGGTCGGGTTCCCGTCGGCGGCCGACACCGAGTTCCATTTTCTGCGGCGTCTGGTCGAGGAGGACCGGATTCCGGCGGACGTGACCATCCAGGTGCTGGTGCAGACGCGCGAGCACCTGATCCGCCGGACCTTTGAGGCGATTGCGGGGGCGAAGCGGGCGATCGTGCACATTTACAATTCCACCTCGCCGCTTCAGCGCCGGGTGACTTTTGGCGATGCCACGCGCGAGTCGATCCGCGACATCGCGGTCGAGGGGGCGAAGCTGGTCAAGGCGCTGGTGCCGACGGTGCCGGACACCGAGGTGGTGCTGCAGTATTCGCCCGAATCGTTTTCCGACACCGAGTTGGATTTCGCGCTCGAGTGTTGTCATGCGGTGATGGATGTCTGGCAACCGACACCGCAGAAGAAGATCATCCTCAACCTGCCGGCGACCGTCGAGTGGGCGACGCCGAACGTGCATGCCGACCAGATCGAGTGGATGTGCCGCCATTTGAAGAACCGTGAATCCGCGATCATTTCGCTGCACACCCACAACGACCGCGGCACGGGTGTCGCCGCGACCGAGCTCGGCCTGATGGCCGGAGCCGACCGGGTCGAGGGCACCTTGTTCGGCAATGGCGAGCGCACCGGCAACCTCGACCTTGTCACGGTGGCGCTCAACATGAACAGCCACGGCATTCCGACCGGCCTTGATTTTTCCGATCTGCAGTCGATCCGCGCGGTGTACGAGCGGGTGACGCGCCTGAACGTCCCCGAGCGTCAGCCGTATGCGGGCGAGCTGGTGTTCACCGCGTTCTCCGGAGCGCACCAGGATGCGATAAAGAAGGGCCGGGACCGCCGCGAAAAGGAAACCGCGGGCGGGGTCGAAGTCCCATGGGGTGTGCCATACCTGACGATCGATCCCCAGGGCATGTCGTGGACCGGCCGCAACTGGAACCGCC
>CBFGOB010000496.1:0-1884 GCA_965650215.1 uncultured bacterium
CCATCAACGCCCAGCAGGCGATAGGGCATGGCTGCAGTTAGCGCGCCAAAAGGGTGCCATATGGCTCCCGGCACCCGCGATGCGGCGGGAGTGGAATCCACACCTGCGAAGGACGCCGCGGCGACGAAAGCACCTTGAGCGGTATGGCATGCCTCCGTGCAAGCGCGGCAGATCCACGAGGCCGGCAAAGCGGCCCCGGATGTTCTAGGGTCCACGGAAACACCGGTTGTGGGCTGGCCAAAACGCCGACCAGAAATGATCTAAAGTCAGCTTGGCCGTTCGGATTCCCTTCTGCGATTCGAGACGGCTGCCTGCATCGCCTTCGCGCCAACCGCGAGCACCCATGCCGACGTGATTCGCCGATGGTCACCGCATCCTTGATACGTGGGTCAACCGGCCACAACCTCAACCCATGTGGCTTTGACCCACCCGCTCCTGCAAGGCCCCTTATAGGGTTGACGCGATCGCAACGGGGAGGTCACGCCACATTCATCCTCATCGGAGGAGAACACCACTGCCAGCCACACGCCATCAGCAGTGGCGTCACACAAGTACACCAGTTGCCCGTTGCCGATCTTGTCCACAATGGGGTACGCCGCACCAGGGCCAGTACGAACTGCCAAGAATCCATCACCGCCTTCCCTAAGCCCCCTGACCTCCCCTACAGCACCACACGCGTCCGCCTCGGCATTTCCGCCCACCATTACCGGCACCGATCTCGAGTCGGCACAAGCGCCGATCAGAGTGCTCAGCAACAGGCATTTCAGCAGGGAGATTGCTCTATTCATCCTTTTCATCTCGTGTTCTGATCCGCCTGCGTGACTTTCGCGCTCTTGCCAAAGGCAGCACGCAGTGCTGTCAATGTGTACTCTTCATCGCCAAGATCACCACCCTGCTTCAACTCCTTTTCTGCATGCTCCTTGTAGGCAATCGGCACGTAGTAGCCTTGGAGCTTGTACTTCAGCAGGTCGATGTAAACACCCCTATGCGGATTGAAGGTGATGCTGTCACCTTGGTTCCCGCCAAGTACGGCCATGTCACCGCCTTTCAATTTGCAGTATGCAAATGCAACGTGGCCTTGCCCGGGTTTCTTAGGATTGCTGTAAACCACCAAGGCACCGTAGACCGGTGCCGCAAGCTTGTGGAAATTGGCGGAGTGCCTGAACGACTGTGAGCCGGCGCTGCCCGAATGGGCGTACCCCGCCGTCTTCAGGCAGTAATTCACGAATGAGGCGCACCACGCCACCGACAGCGATTTGAAGGAAAGGCCGATATTCTTGTGATAGTTGATGGTGTCATCAATTACCGTTTCTTCCGTCCCGCCCCACTTCTTCAGTTCTGTGACAGCTGTTTCCATCCAAGGTGCCCGCTTCTGGTCAAGCCCCACAACGCCCAGTGGATGGCCCTGATTGTCTTTGCTTCGGGCCGCCCTGGTGCGCTGGAGATTGGTAGCTGGGAGTATTTGGCCGGCTCGCCTTTGAGGCCCTTTGCCGTGGATCCAGACCACTTGGCCCGGGAATATCCGGTCTGGGTTCCGCACCGTAGCTTTGTTGTCTCCGGCCAGCTTCTCGGGGTCGACATTGAAACGCTTTGCAATTTTCTGCATTGAATCACCCGACTGGACCACGTAACGAATCGGATCGGGTTTCCTTGGCTTGTTGCCAGGCAACGGGTTGTGGCTTGCAAGCGAAGCTTTGTACTCCGATCCGGAACGGAGCAAGACGAATGACCGGGATTGCTCCTGCAGCAAAAGATCTACGGTGCACTGCAAGGAAGTGTTCCGCCCAACCTTGAGCGACAACAGCTCGCCAGGCACGGTGGTAACGAAAAGTGGGAGGCGCCCAAAGGCATCAGTTTTCACGTCCTGAACGTTGCCACCACGCA
>CBFGOB010000497.1:0-1883 GCA_965650215.1 uncultured bacterium
CCGGAGGAACGTGCGAGGGTGAGTGTGTTTGTGCCGGAAATCGCCAGGTTGTGCGATGCGTCGTTGAAGGTGATGTTGCCGATGGTGCGGTTGCTATCGAGGTTTGCGATCTGGTCGCCTACGATGTTGGCCGTGAAGGAGGCCGTGCGGTTCGCGCCCGAAGCGATGGTGCCACCCACCCAGCTTGTGGCGCTGCCCCAATCGTACGTGCCTGTTGCGGTTGGAAGCCAGGTGCCGTCGGTTCCCGATTCCCACTGCGCGTAGAGTGTGACGGGGGAGTTGGCCGTGTAGGTGGAGCCTGCGGGGTAGCCGGTTCCGGTTCCATTGGCGGCGGTGTTCCATCCCGTGAAGGTATGTCCTGTTTTGAAAAGTCCGCCGCTGTTGGTGGCCAGTGTCAGGTTGATGTCATGGAGTTTGCTCTGACTGGCGGGAGCGCTGCCGCCAGTGTTGCCGTTGCCGTGGTAGCTGACAAGGTAGGTATCGGGCGTCCATTGGGCGTAGAGCGTGTGGTTGCTGGTGGCGGTGACGGAGCTTGATTCCGTCACTTGCGAGCCGCCGGATGCTGCAGTGAACCAGCCGTTGAACGAGTAGCCCGTCCGTGTGGTGGTGGCGAGTGTGCCGTAGGTGGAGTTGTAGGTGACTTGCTTGCTTGTGGGATTGGCGGTGCTGCCGCCATTGGCATCGAAGGTGACGGTGTAGTTGTTGACCGTCCACTGGGCGTAGAGCGTGGTGTCGGCAGTGATGGTGAATGTGGCACCGGCTGCGTAGGCGGTGCCGCCGCCACCGGGCTGGGTGTTCCATCCGGCGAAGGTGTGGCCGGTCTTTGTGAGGGTGCCTGCACCGAGTGCGGTGACGGTGGAGCCGCTGGCATAGGGGCTTGAGGGGTCGCTTGGAGCCGTGCCGCCGGTGTTGTCATTGCCGTTGTAGGTGAGGCTTCGATAGACGATTGGCGGGTGAACCGTGATGGTGACGGTGTCCGAGGCGCTGCCGGATGCGTCAGCGGCGCTCAGTTGCAGGACATACGTGCCTTCCTGGGTGAAGGTGACGCTCGAATTCAGCGCCGCGGTGTTGGCAAACTCCGCGGTCGAGGGACCGCTTGTCTGGGACCAGGTGGTGGTGAGGGGATTGCTTTCGGGATCGGTAGCGGATCCTGCAAGCGTGGTCGTGGCGGAAAAACCACTGACAAAGGGTGGTGAGGATTTGTAAGGATGGTTGCTGGCAAGGTAGGCGGATAGTCCCCATTTGTGGGCGAGGTAGCCTTCGGTTTTCTCGCGATCCTGCGAGCTGAGCACGCCCGGGATGATGAGGATTTCCGCGATGTCACCACCGAAGTAGCCCTGGCCGGTGGTGCTGCCGATTTGGCCCCCGCCGGACATGGTGCCGATGAGGCCGGCATCGGTATTGCTGCCTTCGGATTTGCCGTTGGCGAAGATTTCTTTGCCGGTTCCTGAGGTCCAGGCGTAGTTGACGATGTTGGCCGCGTCGGAAACAAAGTTGGCGCTGCGAATCGGGCCGAAGTCGTTGCCCCAGTAGTTCATGCGGTAGGTACTCCCGTTGAAGCCGACGTGGAGGCTATTAGTTCCTTGGCCACCGTTGGCCGCGCCGTAGATATTGTTGAAAACCGTGGGCTTGGTGACGATGAAGGCGGAGTGGGAAACCCCGGCGAGGAAATCGAGATTGACGCTGAACAGGTCGTCGCTGCCGTCGAAGCGGACGATGCCTTTGCTGTTGAGTCCGGAGGTGATATAGGCCGGCTGGTTTGCTGCGGTTGATTGGCTGGCGTGGCGGTTGTTGCCGCTCTTGTCGGCCCATTGGGAAACGGTACCGTCACTGGTGGTGATCGTTTGGGAATCCGCGGCATCGAGCCACAACCCGGGATTCAA
>CBFGOB010000498.1:0-1882 GCA_965650215.1 uncultured bacterium
CGATGATGTCCTCGAACTCGACATCGCCGCGACCCGGCGAGCGGAAGTCCCAGTAACGGCGGGCGTCGCCGAAATCCGTGTGGCCGCCGAAGACGCCCACGGTGCCGTCGCCGTGACCCCACCAGGCGTCCTTCATGTGGACATGGTAGATGCGCTTGGCGAATTCGCGGATGAAGCGGACGTAGTCGACCCCCTGGTAACCGAGGTGGGACGGGTCGTAGTTGAAGCCGAAGCGCTTGTGGTTCTTGACCGCCTCGAGGGCGCGCTTGGCGGAAGCGATGTCGAAGGCGATTTCGGTCGGGTGGACTTCAAGGGCGAAGTTGACGTTCACCTTGTCGAATTCGTCGAGGATGGGGATCCAGCGCTTGGCGAAATCCTGGAAGCCTTTTTCGTAGTATGCCTGGTTGGTCGGTGGGAAGGCGTAGATCGAGTGCCAGATCGACGAACCGGTGAAGCCGTTGACGACGGCGGGGAATTTGTCGCAGTTCTCGCGCTTCGGTTTGGCATTGAAGAAGTTGCGTGCGGCCTTGGCGGTTTTGATCATTTTCTGGGCTGCGCGCTTGCGCACCCCTTCCGGATCGCCGTTGCCCCAGACGTCGGTGGGCAGGATCGCCTTGTGGCGCTCGTCGATGAGGTCGCAGACCGCCTGGCCGACGAGGTGGTTCGAAACCGCGTAGCAGGTGAGGCCGTGGTCGGCGAGCAGCTCCCATTTCTCCTTGACGTATTTCTTGCTGTTCGCGGCCGCATCGACATCGAAGTGGTCGCCCCAGCAGGCGAGTTCGACGCCGTCGTAGCCCATTTCGTAAACGAGCGGTGCCAGTTTTTCGAGCGGAAGGTCAGCCCATTGGCCGGTGAAAAGTGTAACAGGTCTGGACATGTGGATGTGGGGTTTGAACTGGCTGGAATGTGGTCAATGCACGGTGGGCCTTCAATGCAAAAGATGGGATTCTGGCGGCATGGACTGCCATTGCGCAGACAAGCGGATCGCCATCCGGGCGAGGTGCCCGGACCTGTTTGCCTCGGACGGATGCGGGCCGCCTTGGCGGACCGGCGTCACTTGGCCGCTTTCGCCAGCTCGGCGAGGTGCTTGCGAAACCCGGCGATCCGTTCCTGATGGCTGGGATCGGTGATCAGGTTGTGCTGCTCCTGGGGATCCTTGACGAGGTCGTAGAGTTCCTCGTAGTTCCATTCCGGCCATAGGGTGAACTTGAAGTCCTTGCGAACGATGGACTGGGAGCTCGGGATGCGGTGTTTGTTGTCGATGAGCGGGTGCTCGTAGAAGAATTCGCTGCGCCAAGGGGCGGCGGACTTGCCTTCGAGATAGAGCGGCGAGCAATCGCGGCCCTGCATGCCCCGGGGCAGGGGCTGGCCGGTGGCGGCGAGGATCGTGGGGGCGATGTCGACATTGAGAACGAAGTCGTCCTTGGTGCTGCCGCGTTTGGATTCAGCCATGCGCGGGTCGCGGATGATCAGGGGGACGCGGATGCTTTCGCTGTAGGGATACCATTTGTCGGCAAGCATCCGTTCGCCGTGGAAATAGCCGTTGTCGCCGGTGAAGATCACAAGGGTGTTGTCGAGCAGGCCATCCTTGCGCAGGCGTTCGATGACCGCGCCGCAGACCTCGTCGACCTCGGTGCAAAGGCGGTAGTAGTTTTTCATCATCCGCTGGTACTTCTCGGCGGTGTCGAAGCGCCAGTGGTAGCGGATGCGTCCTTCATTGCGTTCGTCCTGAAGAAAAGGTGGCAGCCTGCGGAATGCCGACTCGTTGTGCAGGGGTGGATCGGGGATGGTGATGTCCTGATAGAGCGCCATGCTCTTTTGCTGGGGGCGGAACTGCTCGGGGTGCACGTCTTCCGCAGGGGGTGCGAAAAAGCAGAGGTTG
>CBFGOB010000499.1:0-1881 GCA_965650215.1 uncultured bacterium
GATCAGGGTGTCGAGGCCGTTGTGGCCGGCGAAGGCAATCGCCTCCTTGGCGACCCCTTCCTGGAGGCAGCCATCGCCGTGGAGGGCGATCACGTGGTGGTCGAAAATCGTGTGCTCCGGGGTGTTGTAGAGCGCGGCGGCGCGTTTGCCCGAGATCGCGTAGCCGACAGCATTGCCGATGCCTTGGCCGAGCGGGCCGGTGGTGGCTTCGACGCCCGGGGTTTCGTGGTATTCCGGGTGGCCGGGGGTGATCGAGTGGAGTTGGCGGAAGTTTTTCACTTCCTCCTTCGACACCGCGTAGCCCGAGAGGTGGAGCCAGCTGTAGATGAACATCGAGCCGTGGCCGGCCGAGAGCAGGAAGCGGTCGCGGTTGAGCCATTTGGGGGCGTCCGGGCAGTAATTCAGCGATTCGCCGAAGAGCACGGCTCCGATTTCGGCACAGCCGAGCGGCAGGCCGAGGTGGCCGGAATTGCAGGCGTGGATGGCATCCATGGCGAGGCCGCGGGCCTCGTTGGCGGCTTGGGAAAGCAGGGAGGTATTCATGACAGTGAAGCCCCGGCGGGTGCTTGGCTGCGCGGGGGCCGCCAGCCTAGAACGAGCGGGGCGCTTGACAAGCCGCCATTCTTCGCGGCCGCATGAATCTGGCTGATTCCCGGAATTCGCCGATTTTGGGGAATCTCGGGGTGTTTGCGAAAAAATACTTGCCAAGCCCCCTGCCATGGGGTTTTTTGCCCGCCCGCACTGCGAACACTGACCCGTTCGTCTATCGGTTAGGACTCCAGATTTTCATTCTGGCAAGAAGGGTTCGACTCCCTTACGGGTCGCCAACAAGCCCCCACACGTCAACCGTGCTGGGGGCTTTCCTTTTCCCGGATGGCTCGTTTTGTCGTCCGCAAGGGGCTGGAACAAACATTCAGCCGGGGAAGCGGTCCGGGATCACCACCGTTTCATCCGGCAGCCTTGGTCCGCGGTCCCAGGCCGGCTGGGTGGGCTTGCCCACCGCAATCATGAAGCTCAGCACGTGCCGGTCGGGCAGATGGATGAGCTTGGCGACAGCCTCGGCATCGAAGCCGACCATCGGGCAGGAGGCGTAGCCCATGCCTTCCGCGGCAAGCATCAGGGTCATGCCGGCGAGCGCGCTGGAGCGGATGCCTTCGTCGCGGGTGAGTTGGGGTTTGCCCTCGTAAAAGGGCCGGAGTGCGGGGCCGAGGATGTCCTGGACCGGCTGCGGGGCGTGGCCCCAGTAGAGCTTGGGATCGGCCTCATGGGCGTCGAGGTCGGCGCACAGGATGAAGAGCACGCTGGCATCGGTGACCTGTGCCTGATCCCAGGCGACTTGCCGCAGTTGCTGGCGCAGCGGCTTGTCGCGCACCACCACCAGGCGGTAGTTCTGCATGTTGAAGGACGAAGGGGCGAGTTTGGTCAGGCGGATCAGTTCGCGGAGGTCTTCCTCGGGCATCACGTGATCGGGGTCGAAATGCTTGATGGCGCGGCGTTGATCGATGGCTTGGGTAACGTTCATGGGTGTGGGGGTGTGGAAACCGTGCACCGATAGCCCGGTTTTGGGGGCTTGCAACCGAAAGCGTGGCTGGCATGCCGACTGGCGCGAGTTCGGTCCGTGTCGATGGCGGGATCATGGCTTGATCCTTCACGGCGACTGGCGTTGGATCGCTTGCCGTGCTTCCGTCATCCATGACTGCCATCGAAAAAGCCGATTTCCTCCGTCAGAGCAAAGGAGTCCGCCGGATTTCCGCGCTGACGGCTTACGATTACCCGACGGCGCGGCTGCTCGATGAATCGGGGGTCGATGTCCTGCTGGTCGGGGATTCCCTCGGCATGGTCGTGCTGGGGTATCCGGACACGACCCAGGTGACCCTGGAG
>CBFGOB010000500.1:0-1876 GCA_965650215.1 uncultured bacterium
CACTCGGAGACGGACGCCTTGTTGCTGGCGAGAGCGGTGGCAGCCGCCACATACTCCATCTCGCGCGCGGTGTCCCTGGCACCGGTGCCGGTGGCCACGGTGGCGAGCGTGAGCGTGTATTGGAGTTTCTCGTCGGTCATCGGTTGCAGTTTAGGGCCCTTGTCGTTGGCAATGGTCTATCAGGCGATTTTGCGGACGCGCAGCAGGGAGCCGGCGGCGATGGTCACGAGCGAGCTGGCGACCTCCGAGTTGAACTGGAAACTCAGCGGCACGGCGGGAGTGCTGCCGGTGGTCTTGAGAATGCCCTTGATGAAGACGGGGAAGAGCGAGTTCGCGGCCGGCGCGTCCAGGTTGGCCATGTTCGTATCGAACGCGATGAAGTATTGGCGGCGCGTGTTGGTGGTCACCAGGGTGTTGGTGGTGAGCTGCGTGATGTCATAACAGACGAATTCGGTCTCGCTGGTCGGCCCCATCACACGCAGTTGGACACCGGTCGTCGTGGCCGCGCTCTTGCATAGCAGGATGGCCTCGAATTCATAGATACTTGATGCGGCGAGTGTGGCACTCAGCGCGGTGATGGCGGCGGCCGTGACCGTGTCATTGGTTTGGTCCGAGGTTTTGACCGCCTCGATGTGCAGTCCCACGGTGCCGGCGTGATCCGGGAAAACCACTTCGCGCTCGGCACTGCCCGCGGCACGCGACAGCTTGATGCCGTCCACGCCGATGCCTCCGGTATGCAGCGAGAGTTTCGTGGCGCTACCATCGCCGAGGCGCACAGGTGAATTGGCGGCCAGGCTGCCGGTGCCGATGTGCAGGAGTTGTTGGCGGGTGGATGCCGGCGAAACGCCGGTAAGTGTGTTAGACATGATCGTTCAATGTTCGATGTTAAATGCTGGATGTTCGATGTTCACAGATCTTCCCAATCATCGGTCACATCCTCCCAGTTCTGTAGAATGAAGTCCCATGGGATTCCGGAGTAGAGGGTGATGGCCTGCGCAGGTGCCATTCGCCCGCCGATGGCCTGATAAGTGGTGAGCGTCCGGATCGGCCCCTTCGTCACCGTCACCGGCTCGGTGGCGAGCACGGTGCAGTCCTCAATGTCCCAAACCTCGCCGTCTTGGATGGAAATGCGCAGCGTGCCGGTCTTGCGGGTGGCGGTGGTGGCGGCAGCGCGCATCACATGCCCGCGTGCTTCGGCATGGCTGGCGTGATTCTCGCGGCGGTCCCAGCCCAGAGTGACGAGCGCGCCGGGCTGGTCCTCGGTCTCGCCCCAGAACGCGCCGATTGGCGCGTAGCGCGCCGCATCCTGCGAGACCTTCGGCTTGATCTCCTCTGAGATGTCATCGCCGTAATCCAGTAGGCGAGTCGTGCCCGCCGCATTGATCAGATCGATGCGCCAGATGGATTGGATCATGGGGTGATCGCTCCCGGAGCGGCGGGTGAAAGGTTGGCGGTGATGGTGCCGGCGCTTTGGCTTGGAGTGGTCGGCAGCGGATTCTCCGCAACCTTCTGCGCTGGCGCGTCAGGGGCAAGGTTTCCGGCCGCATCAGAGGCAAGTGGCGGCGGGGCGGCCGGCACCAGATCACCGCCGGCATTTGCCTTGGCTTTGGCCGGCGCGGCGGGTGAGAGGTTGGATGCGATCGCACTGGCGAGTTGGCCGGGTGTGGACGGCAAAGGGTTGGGTGGGACGATCATTTCCGGTGTCTCGGCAGAAGTGCCGGAGTTCAAGGTGACGATCGGGGTGCCGGTGGCACCGCCTCCGGGTGTCCATGTGGTGACGAGATCGGGCGTGGGCACATCATCGCTTGAATACCACGCGACTTCCAAAATACCCCATATCAAAATCCATTGGGTTCCAGACCAGCTGCACTGACTG
>CBFGOB010000501.1:0-1871 GCA_965650215.1 uncultured bacterium
CGGCCAGCTCACGGGACCATGCGCCATCAGCGAGCTGGCACCCGCCGCAAGCAGCGCCCCCTCGACCTCCCACTCCACCAGCAGCTGCTTCACCTGATCCAGCGCAAAACCCTTGCCAATGCCGCCGAGATCGATTCTGCGGCCCGGTTCGACACAGGTGATCGCCGGCACGTCGGGATGCAGCATCAGCACGCCCTCGGCCTCAGGCGCGGGCCCGGCCGCCCCGGAGCGCCGGTGTTCGATCCGGGATCCCTGCGTGATGTCGAACAACCCGCCGGTGGCTTCCACCGCCGTCATGGCGATCAGGAGGCACTCGTGGCAGGCCTCGCTCAGGTAAAGGGTCTCGCCCGCCGCCATGGCATTGATCCTCGACACCTCGCTGCCCTCGATGAAGCGGCTCAAGGAGCCCTCCAGCCTTTCGATCTGATAGAAACACTCCCTGGCGAGGCTGGAGGCCGAAGCTCGATCCATACCCAACAAATGGAGCTGAAACGTGGTGTTCATCGCCTCATGCGTGAACCCGATGGCATCGGCAAGCGGATGGAGAGTGTTCATCGGGGGGCTTCGTTCATCCAGGCCTGCCACACATCCTTGCGGACAAACAGGAGCAGGGGCACGTCCGCACGCAACCCGCGGGGCAGCATGACATGGGTTTCCGCGGTCGCCGCCTTCACCCTTGCCGCCGAATCGGGCATGGCCATCACCAAGGAATAGGCATCAATGCCGGGCGGAAGTTCCGGCCAGTAGCCAACCCGCTCGAAGCCCCGGAGATACCACGGCAGCGGCCAGTAATCGCCGCCCACCACCGCCACCTGCCCGATCTCGGGTCCGATGGCCACCCGCTGCAATTCCTCAAGCCACACGACGAGCTTTTCGACATCGCCTTGGGTCGGGACATAGGCGAGCGGGTTGCCCGGATGCGAATCCAAACGGCCGCTGGCGAGACGAGCCTGATGCAACTGGGTGGACGCGGCGAGAAGCACCAGTGCGGCGATGCCGGCCTGCAAGCCCCGGCGACACGATGACAAACCGCAGCACGCGAATCCCGCCAGCGCACAAACATGCGCCCAAGGCAGACAAGCCAGCCACGGGGTCTTGTAGGAGAACGCGCTGTAAATCAGGAAATGCCCGGCGGCGGCATAGGTCAGGAAGCGGACGGCCACCCGGCAACGCGGATCGAAGCCCGCTGAGAAACTGCGTGCATAGGCCACCGCAGCCAACAGCACGACCGGCGTCCCGCACCACCAGATCCCCGCGGACAGATGAGGCAGGAAGAGCAACTGAAGGTAGTAGGACGCCGGCTTGTCGTGACCCGCCACCGTCTCATAGACGAAGAAAGTCCTTACCGCGTCCACCGCCCCACGCAGATGCGTGAAGCCGTGGGTGTAGAACGCCAGCGACACCAACAAGGCCGCCAAACCCGACCACAGGCAAGGCCGCCACCAGCGTGCGATCACCCCCCTGACCCCGCAGGAGGCAATGCGGGAATGGTTTTCCCAAACGACCGCCAGCGCCGCCGCCATCCATGCGAGCACACTGATCGCCACGCTTTCCTTGGCGGCGAACATCAGCCCCAGCATCAAGCCCGGCAGACCCTGCTTCGGAGCGATCACGGCACAGGTCAGGGCCGCCATGCCGAATAGCACCAGCAGCGGCTCATGGATGAACATCCTGCTGTAATAAACCAACAAGGGAGAAGTCGCGAACAGCAGCGCGGCCAGCAAGGCCGTGGCTTCGCCGCAGCGCCTACGCCACAGCAAGGGCAGAAGCACCAGCAGGAAACCCGCGGTTGCAGGCACCAGACGCAGGGATTCCTTGCTCATTTCCCGCCATCCCGGTTCCCCGCGCATGTGACAGACGAGCGCCGCCAG
>CBFGOB010000502.1:0-1860 GCA_965650215.1 uncultured bacterium
GCTTTATCGGCAAGAGCAGCCAACGAATGATCCACAAGACAAGCCGGAGCAGAAGAGCAATGATGGAGACAACGCAGATCCATTTGAACCAGCCGAATAGAAGAGAACAAGAAGCACAACAAGCCGCGTCATGACAACCCCTACCAGCCGCTCTGTTTCGATGATTTCCCGCAGCTACAACCTCAACCCTGTAATCGGTGCTCGCCTTCGCTGGTAGGGGTGCATGCGCTTTACGTTAGCCAAGAAAATGAAGAATGTCATCCTGATCCTATTGGCGATTTCGCTCAATACAACATCTGTTCAGGCTGATGATGGCTTACTGCCACCGAAGGATCTGCGAGCAGAATGGAAAGAACTCCATGACAAAAAGTTCTCAGACTGGACGATTAAGACATTTCACGGATGGGGTAATGTGGCCGATGGTGGATCGAATGTGTTTTCATTCGAGTCATATGAGGGCGAGAGATTTGAACTTGTGGTTGCCAATCCTGCTTATTGGAATACAGAAGACAAGAAGAAGGGACACCAAGTATATTTCGTGATTCACAAGAATCGATTTTACCGTCTCGAACCAAAGAGTGAAGAAGAGCAGAATATTATCCAGAAGTTGTCTGATGCTGCAGAACGACTATCGGGCGAAGGCACGAAGGATCCCAAGTTACTTTCACGCTTAGCAAAGCGTCTGGAATCCCGCGAATCGGCATTCAAAACTAGACCCTTTGCCAAAATAAATTGCCGAAACTCCCACAAAAGGCTGGTACGCCTGTTTGAATCGTTTCATCATGGCGGATCGGCCGTCCGCGAACATTACCGAACCCTGACACCTGCAGCCTTGAAGAGCTGGAGCGGGCGCTGGATTGCGGCCCGGATGGCAAAGCCCACCGCCGACTCAACACCATCCATCTCCTCCTGGTCGGCGCCACCTATGAAGTAGCACTGCGCAACAGCAGGGTTAGCGAACGCACCTTCCGCCTCTGGATCTCGCGTTTCAACGAGCTGGGCATCGACGGCCTGATCTACCGCCCCGGTTGCGGCAGGCGCAGGAAGCTCGAGCGCCACATCGTCTCCGAGCTCATCCTTCCCCTTGTGGACGACCCTTCCCTGGCCGGCCAGACCCATTGGACACTCACGAAACTCTGCGGCTACCTCCGCGAGGAGAAGCAGCTCGACCTGACCTACCGCACCCTCAACCGTTACCTCCACGAGCACCGCTACGCCCGGAAAATCCCCCGCCGCATGCCCGAGCCGCCCGACCGGGAAGCCTGGGAGACCCAGCGCGAGGACTTCGCCGAAGAACTGGTCGATCTCCTCGCCGATCCTTCCTGCGAAGTCTTCTTCGGCGACGAAGCGGGCTTCGAAGGCGACCCCCGGCCTCGCCAGAAATGGGTGAAACGCGGCACCCGCCCCGTCCAGGGCTACCATGGCGGACATCTGCGCAGGAACGTCATCGGCGCGGTGAACCCCTCAAGCGGCCAGCTCGTCAGCCTCATCGTCCCGCACTGCGACACGGAAGTCTTCCAGGCGTTCCTCGACACCATGGCCACGGAAGCTCCCGGGAAAAAAGGCAGACGGGTGCTGCTGGTTCTCGACAACGCCAGCTGGCACAAGACCAAGAGGCTGGACTGGCATCACATCGAGCCGGTCTACCTCCCGCCATACAGCCCGGACTTCAACCCCATCGAAAGGCTCTGGCAGCATCTCAAAAGCCACCACCTCGCGGGCTTCATCACGAAGGACGGGGAAGCACTTGGGGAAAAGATCTTCCAAGCCATCCGCTCACTCCTCCAAACGCCCGAAACCATCCGCTCCGTCTGCCGCACCCACTCCGAATAGCGGCAATTCATTTTGGCAAAGGGTCTA
>CBFGOB010000503.1:0-1858 GCA_965650215.1 uncultured bacterium
GCGGCGAATTGTTCGGCATCGATGTCATCCGGCTGCAGGGTGCCGTCAGCGGTTTTGCGGGCGAGGGCGCGGGCAGCGGCGACGATTTCCTCGCGGGCGCCATAGGAGAGTGCCAGCACCAGGGTCATGGCCGTGTGCCCGGCGGTATCGGCGATGATCGTCTGCAGCAAGGAGCGGGTTTTTTCCGGCAGGCGCTCGAGTTGCCCGATGGCGAGGAGGCGGATATTCTGCTGCTTGAGGTCCTTGTGTTTCTCGGTGAGGAAGCGGTCGAGCAGTTTCATCAACGAGTCCACCTCGTCCTGCGGGCGGTTCCAGTTCTCCGACGAGAACGCGTAGAGCGTGAGGTATTCGACGCCGAGTTCGATGCAGGCGTCGGTGACTTCGCGGACCGATTCGGCGCCGGCGCGGTGGCCTTCGCGGCGTGGCAGTCCGCGTTCCTTGGCCCAGCGGCCGTTGCCGTCCATGATGACGGCGATGTGGCGGGGGATGTCGGGAAACTCGGGCATGGGCGGAAGGATCGTGTCGCAGCGGATTTCGATCGCGCTCTGCGATGGCCGGATGAGTGAATGGTGAAAAATCCGCGGATTCGCCGGGTCTCAGACGGCGAGCGTTTGTGAACGGTCGGGTCCGACACCGACAAAGGCGATCGGGGCGCCACAGAGTTCGCTGAGCCTGGTGAGGTAGACTTTTGCCTGTGACGGGAGGTCCTCGTAGCGGGTGCAGCCGGTGGTGTCGCATTTCCAGCCCGGCAGGGTTTCGTAGACCGGCTTTGCGCGGTCCCATGCCGAACGGTCGGCCGGTGGGAGCTCGTGGATGTGGCCGTCGACCTCGTAGGCGCTGCAAATGCGCAGGGTGCCGTAGGCATCGAGTCCGTCGAGGTTGGTGACCGCGAGACCGGTGACGCCGTTGACCATGCAGGCGAAGCGCAGCAGCACGGTGTCGAGCCAGCCGCAGCCGCGCGGGCGGCCGGTGGTGGCGCCGAACTCGCGGCCGAGGCCGTGGAGGTATTCCGAAAGGTCCTCGTCACCGGTTGGGAATGGACCGGAGCCGACGCGGGTGGTGTAGGCCTTGCAGACGCCGATGACCGCATCGATGGCGGTAGGCGGGACGCCGGTGCCGGTGCAGGAGCCGCCGGCGGTGGTGTTGGAAGAGGTGACGAAGGGGTAGGTGCCGTAGTCGATGTCGAGCAGGGTTCCCTGGGCGCCTTCGAAAAGCAGGTTTTGCCTGGCCTTCCAGGCGCGGTGCAGCACCGGGATGGTGTTGGCGATGTGCGGGCGCAGGCGCTCGAAGGCGGTGTAGACCTCGTCGAGCATGCGGGCGGCGTCGAAGGTTTCGAGGTTGAAGCGGGCCAGCACTTCGTTGGCTTCGGCGACGCGGCGCGTGATCTGGGCGGTGGTGAACCCGCGGTCGAGCAGGTCGGCCATGCGCAGTCCGCAACGGTTGATCTTGTCGGCATAGGCCGGCCCGATGCCGCGCTTGGTGGTGCCGATCTTCTGGTCGCCGAGGGCGGCTTCACGCGCGGCATCGAGTTCCTTGTGGAAGGGGAAGACGACGTGGGCGCGGTCGGAGATCAGGAGTTTTTCCGGGGTGATCGCGATGCCCTGGCTTTCGATGCGGGTGATTTCCTGGACCAGGCCGACGGGGTCGATGACCACGCCGTTGCCGATGACGTTGGTCTTGTTGTCCCAGAGGATGCCGGACGGAAGGAGGTGCAGCACGTATTTCGTGCCTTTGGCGATGACCGTGTGGCCGGCATTGTTGCCGCCCTGGCCGCGGACGACGACATCGGCGGATTCCGTGAGGTAATCAACAATCTTCCCTTTTCCTTCGTCCCCCCACTGGAGGCCGGTAATGATGG
>CBFGOB010000504.1:0-1850 GCA_965650215.1 uncultured bacterium
ACCAGGCTGCCTTTGCCCACGCGGGCTTCGAAGACATACCCGAGTTTGCGGTTGGTGAACCAGTCGTCGATGACCTGCACCACCGGCTTCAGGTCTTTTTGGTTTGTCAGAATGAAGGGCCGGGCACCTTGCTGGAGTTCCCACCATTGCCAGTTGGAATGCATGTCGGTCGGGAATGAGGACAAAGCGGGATGTTTGGGATCGCAAAGAATCCCCAAGGTGTGCGGCGGCTGCCAGTTGGTCCAAGCGGTGTTCCAGAAAATCGGTGAAAACCCGGCGATCAGAGGACGTTGTGGGTCATCGGCCAAGGTGTCGGCGGACGGACACCAGAGGACTTTTTTGCCCTCACCGAGTGCGGACAGGGCATCGCTCAAGTCGCGGGTGATGAGGACGGTGGTTTGCTTGTGGGCAACCTCCGCCGGGTAGACGAAGAAGTCCCAGTCGTTCGCGAAGCCGCCGGATTTAGAAAACATCTCAAGACGGAGCTTGGCCGGTGCCTTGACTTTGGACAACGGCACTTCAATGCGTCCGAGTTGGTGCAGTTCTCCGGTAGGCAAGTCCATGGCGGGAAGGGTCCCTTCGACGACCGTCTCACCCGCCGTGGTGACCAGTTGCCATGCGGTTGCCAGTTGCTTGAAATCTTTCGGCCCGAAATGACACAGCTCCACCTCGGCCTGCAGCGTCTGGTTGTTTGTCAGGACCATCTGTTTGGTGCGGATCAGCGGAACCACCGGCCCGGAGAAACGGCGGTATTCGTCGGCGGTCACGTATCCTTTGGAATCCCAGAAGGCATCGAGCACGCCGACCGGTGCCGTGCCCTGGCCGGGGAAGTCGTGCAGGTCGAGCAACTGGAAGCCACCGAAGGGATTGGTGCGCATCGCGGCTTCGATGTCATGTTTGTAGGCGAGCGTCTGGAGCTTGCCGGAAGCCATGAGGAAATCATCCGCCTGATCGAGTAGGCCGTTGCGGCGTGCGGTCTCACGGAAGATCTCGAAGTTCCGGGCTTTGAAATGGCCGGTGTATTTGTCGATCTCGCGGAAATTCGGATAGGCGCACCACTGGCCGATTTCGTGGGCGACCATCGGCGTATCCCCGAAAGGCGCGGTGCGTTCGCGCCAGTCGAAATCCGTGCCCGGCGGCTTGCTGTCGATGATCGAGTTCATTCGATCCGCCCATCGCCGGATGCGGGGTCTGCTCGAATTTTGATAATCGTTGACGGGAAGGAGCGGAAAGTTCGCTCCTGCGGTGTAGAGCCTGCGTGGGTCTTCCGCCTTGCGGCGGTTCACCCAGTCGCCCAGCCACTGTTGGTGGTTTTTCCCGACCGGCTCGTTGCCATGGGCCATGAGCAGGAACGACGGGTGGTTGCCATAGGCGGCAAGCATGCGTTTGGATTCATGCTCCGTCCATGCATCCAGTGGATTTCCGCTGCCGATGACCGCTCCATGGTTGGGCCAGGTGGAGGCTTCTGCCTGATAGTAAAACCCGAGTTCATCGGCTGCGATGAAGGCGGCTTCCGGCGGGCACCACGAGTGGAAGCGGAGGTGGTTCAATCCGTGGGCCTGGCAGATGCGGATGATGCGTTTCCACGATTCGACATCGGTCGGCGGGTATCCGGTGAGCGGGAAGATCGCGCATTCCAGCGTGCCCCGCAGGAAGATCTTGCGTCCGTTGATCGTGATGCGTCCGTCCTTGGTGCCGACTTCCCGGAATCCGAAGGTCGCGCTTTTCACATCCTCGGTGTCATCGCCCCAACTGAGGAATGCGCGGGCCTCGTAGAGTGCGGGCGAGAATTCGCTCCACAAGCGCACTTCCTCTACCTTGGTAACCCGCTCGACCCGGAAGCTTCCATC
>CBFGOB010000505.1:0-1834 GCA_965650215.1 uncultured bacterium
CTCGCCCTTTCACCCCTGGGCCCGGGACGGCGCGCGGATCGAGGGAACCCTTCACGAGCACCAGTTCATCATTTACGCGAAATCGACCGAGACCCACCGACTGATCGAGGACTGGATGGAGCAGCGCATCGGCAGTGCCGGCCGCACCCTGGTGCTCGGCGACATGCAGGCGATCAAGGAAATGGCCAAGATCGGCATCGGCGTCGGCATCGTCGCTCCCTGGCTCGCCGCTCGCGAAATCGGGGAGGGAAGCCTGCGCGTCATTGACATGGAAGGTCCCGAGATTCAGCGCGAGTGGGGCGTGTTCCATTCGTCGCGCCGCGCTCCGAGCCTGGTTGAGGAAGCCTTCATCGGCCTCTGCGAGCTGGCCTTCGGCATGATGCCGAGCCATTGAGGCGTGGGGTTCCAATCCGGCCGTTGGCGGCCGCATGGCATTCGAAAACCATAAAAAGCGGGCCTCCACCGTTGCCGGCGGAGGCCCTGGTCAGGAGCAACCGTGTACAGGAAGGTTCAGAACTGATAGTTCATTTCGAGGGTGAAGCGGGTGGCCGTGGGCAAGCCGGTGGCGCCGACGTAGGAGCCGCCTTCGGATTCGAAGTGGGCGAGCTTGGCGATGGCGGTCAGGCTTTCGTTGAACTTTTTGGAAAGCACCGAATCGATTTCCCAGCCGTAGCCGGTCGAGATCTCGTTGTCGCCCATGGCGTGCAGCGAGTTGATCCATTTCATGCCCCAGCAGACCGGCAGCGTGTGGGCGACGTAGAGGTTCGACAGTCCGTTGTGGCTGCCGGCAATCCGCCCGGCGATGAAGGCGTCGGCATAGCCGTTGAAGGCATGGACGGTTGCCAGCGGTGTCTTGAATCCGGCATCGAGGAATTCGTAGCCGAGGGTCAGCGACTGCTTGCCGATGGCCTTGGTGGCGGTGGTGTGGGCGTAGTAGGCCTGATCCGTCGCGGTCGCACCGGCATCGTCCTGCCAGGCGATCTCGCCATAGAGGTCGAGGCCCAGGGCCTTGCCTTTGGCGCTGACTCCGTAGGTGTTGTTGTCGAGGCCGCCGGCGTCGTCGAAGTCCATCAGATAGACATAGGTTCCGAGCGTGATGCCCTCGATGCCGGTGTAGGAGGCGTTGAGGAAATACAGGTCACCGGAGAGGTTTTCGAGCGTGCCGCCGGCATCCGAGCCGAAGATCCGGTTGGCCTGGTTGATGTAGGCGAGCTGGAGCACCAGCTGGTCGATGATCCGCGACGAGTGGCTGATGCCGTCGAAGGTTTGCTCGTTTTGTCTCCAGCCGACGTTGCCGATCATCGCGGCATTGTCGTAGATGATCCGCTGGCGGCCGAGTTTGGTCACGCTTTCAAAGCCCGAGTACTGCAGGTAGGCCTGGTTGAGTTCGTTGGTTTCCGGGTCGGCGATCACCGTGTTGCCGGCGACCGCGGGGTCGGCCAGCGGTGCGCCGCCGTTGTAGTCGTCGATGGCCGCTTGCGAGAATTCGCCCTCGAGGAAGGCGCTGAAGCCGTTCCATGCGGAGGTCTTGAGTCCGACGCGCTCGCGGAAGGTGAACGAATGCGAGGGGTCGAAGCCGTTGACGTCGCCGAATTCATAGCGGCTGCGGATGTCCAGGGTTGGCGTGAGCCAGTCGCTGGCGGATGTGGTGGCGCTTGCCTGGCCCGGGCTGCCTGCATGCAGGGCCGGGACGGAGGAGAGCAGGAATGCGATGGGGATGCTGCGTTTCATGATGGGTGCTTGCCGTGGAGTGACAAGTGGCCCTGAAGCGCGAAGCCTGCCAAGAGGTGCTGCGGGAACTGCCGTTGCCGTGAATTCCATTTCCGCCGTCATG
>CBFGOB010000506.1:0-1834 GCA_965650215.1 uncultured bacterium
TTTCACTCTGGCCGCAACAGGTAGCCGGCCACCCAGCCCTCGGCACCAGCGGCATTGCGGCACCAGTGCCAGCCATGGATCTGGCGCAGCGATTCCAGCCGGTCGCCCCGACGGATCGTCAGCACCGTGGGGTCGAAGGGCTCAAGCACGAGCGATCGCCCGTCACCGAGGTCCTTGAGCATTTCGAGCGGCACGTAACCGCTGCTGCCCGCGGCATGCGTCACCCAGACCCAGCCGGGCCAGGCACGGTCGGCATCTCCCAAGCGGACCTCATCCCCCGCCTGCAGGCGGATCGGGTCGCGGTCCTTTTCCTCATAATCCGAATTGGCGTTGTAAAACATGATCTTCCAGGGTGCTTGGGGATTGAATGGCTCGGGGTGTCGGCTTGAAAACCACGTGGCCTCAGCCTTTCGCTGCCGCACGGCGCAAGCGATCCATGATCGCAAGCCCGAGGCCTTTTTCACTCACGGGTTCGACAATGATCTCATCCAAGCCGGCCTCGTCGAGCACGCGCATGACGTAAAACAAGCGCACCGCCGCCTCCGCAAGCTTTCCGCTGCCGGGGCTCAGGGCCTCGACGACTTCCCAATCGTGAAGCACCACGTAGTCGCCGTCCGGCTCACCGCGATAACTCAGCAGCCCATACTTCTTGCCCTCTTCGGCATGGAAATCCTCCGGCGACGCGAGCAGGCGCAGCGGGGTCGTCGGCGCATAGTGGCTCGGCAACTGTCCCGGCGCATGCGGCAGGGCCCCGACCTGCTCCTTGACCTTCTCGACCTTGCCGAAATCCTGCAGCATTTCCTTGGTCACCGGCCCGGCGCGATGCAGCCAGAACAGCGGCTTCTTGCCCTCACGCAGTTCGATCGAAATGATCGTGCTCTCGACCCCCTCGCGACAGGCACCGGCATCCACCACCAGCGGAATCCGCCCGCCAAGCTCCTTGATCACCGCCGAAGCGGCCGTTGGCGAAATCCGGCCGAAGCGGTTCGCACTCGGTGCCGCGATCGGCCGGCCGAGTTCCTTGTTGATCGCCCGGAATACCGGATGCGCGCTCTGCCTCACCGCGACCGTCGGCAAACCGCTGGTCACCAAATCCGGCACCGCCGCCTGCTTCGGCAGGATCAGGGTCAGGGGGCCGGGCCAGAAGGCCTTGGTGAGTTGGCCGACAATTTCCTCCATCTCCGCCGGGACCTCGGCGACCTGCTTCAGATCGCCGCGCGAAGCAATGTGGACGATCAGCGGATCAAACGACGGCCGCTCTTTGGCCGCAAAGACTTTGGCCACCGCCTCCGGGTTCAAGGCATCGGCCGCAAGGCCGTAAACGGTCTCGGTCGGCAAGGCGACGACCTCACCCGCCCGCAACAGGGCCGAAGCCTCGCGCACGGCGTCTCGCATGTCCTCGTCCGAGGCATCAATCAATCGGGTATCCAGCACGCCAGGACTTTTGCCAGAGCCCGGCACCGCTTGCGAAGCTCTATTTTGCCGTTTCCTTCGATCCGCGGACCGACCTAGGCTCATTCCATGAACGAATCCAGCACCCCACCGAAGAGCCTTGTGCTCATCGGCTTCATGGGAACCGGCAAATCCACCGTTGGCCGCGCGCTCCAGGCACGGCTCGGCTACCCGCTGGTCGATATGGACCAAAGGATCGAGGAATCCGCCGGCAAAGCGATCAGCCGGATCTTCGCCGAAGACGGCGAGGAATGCTTCCGCGACATGGAAACCCAACTCCTGCGCGAGCTCAACCAAGCCGAGGCCCCGCGCCGCATCATCTCGACCGGTGGCGGCGTCATCGGCCGCGAGGAAAACCGAAAGTTGCTCCGCGAAATCGGCT
>CBFGOB010000507.1:0-1831 GCA_965650215.1 uncultured bacterium
GTATGGAGCCACGCCGGAAGCCATGGCCCAGAAACAGCGCCAGCATGCCTCCCATCCGCCCGGAAGCCTTCTTCTGGTGAAACCCAAGCCCGATGGGTCGACAGCCACCCCGCCACCGCGCAAATCCTTCAGCCAACAGGTGCTGGCGATCATCGCACGCATGCAGGAAGGTCATCAAGAACGGACCAACCCCCTGCCACCCAGCGAAGCCCTCAAGTTTTACCTGCGGCGCAAAGCGGAGGACAAACTCCGCTTCGCCTATCAACTCGACCCCGCCCACTACGCGAACTACAATTCCCTCCACTTCTTCCTCAGCGAAGGCATCGGAACCCGGCCGGAACTGTCCGCCTCCAGCTGGCAATTGGCCGAGGAGACGATCGATTACTGTCTGCGGCAGGAGAACGACCCCCGCCCGGCGCTCACCGCGGCCGCCGCCTGCACGAACCTGTTGCACCTGATGTTCACCGATCTGCGCAAAGGCGTATCCAGACCGGACACCACCGAAATGCGGTTCTGGCTCAGCAAGCTCGACGAGTGCCTCGCCCGGTATCATCGCCTGGCCGCGGAATGGGATCAAAACCAATCCTGGAGCCGGCTTTCCGCCCAGCGCATCGAGGAGTGCCAGAACCGGATCAGCTTCCTCACGCGGATCCGCGACACCGCCTTTCAAACCATCGTCAGTATTGAAAAAAAACCTTGAACTGAATGGCCCGCCAGCAATGATAACTCAATTGTAGTCCTTTCATGTCCCTTGCTCCTAACCAGCTTCTGGAACCCCCACCCCTGCCATGCGACATCCCGGCGACGGGACCGGTTCGCTTTGCTCCGGGCATGAGCGGACGGGAGCTGTTGGGCATCATTTTCAGGCGCTGCCGCGAGCTCAAGGTTTCCGACATCCAGATGCGCGCCTCGCGCCCGGTCTACATCCATACCAACAAGGGCATGGAGAAACTCGAATCGCTCGGGATCCTGACACCCGCCCACATGGATGAGATCCTCAAGGAACTTATCGCCAACCGGGAAAGCGGCAGCCACGGATTCGGGCAGGAAAACTCGGTCGAAGAACGCGTCGAGGACAAAATCAACATTGCCATCAGCGACTTCGCCCAGACCAGGGTCGCCGACTTCTCCTGCGACGGCATTCCGATGGGCGAATACGGCGAGCGCTCGGGACGCCTGCGGATCCAGGCCCACTTGAGTTCTTCCGGCCTCGGCGTCACCTGCCGGATCCTCAACGACTACATCCCCGAACTCGAATCCCTCGGCATCGACCCCGATACCACCGCCACCCTGCGCCACGCCGTCCTGAAGCGCGCCGGGCTGTGCCTCGTCACCGGACCCACGGGCTCCGGCAAATCCACTTCCCTCGCCTCGCTCATCGACTGGGTCCGCCGGCACCACGCGAAGCACATCGTCACGGTCGAAGACCCGATCGAATACCAATACCCCGACGACATGGACGACCCGGAATACCCGGGCCGCAAAATCCCATCCCCAAGCATCGTCACCCAACAGGAGGTCGGCCGCGACGTCCACTCATACCGCCAGGGACTCAAGGACGTGCTGCGGAAAGCCCCCCACATCATCCTCCTTGGCGAGATTCGCGACCGCGAGGCCATGGAAACCTGCATGGAGGCCGCCCAAACCGGTCACTTGGTCCTCTCGACCCTCCACACGACCGGCGCCGTGAAAACCATCGGCCGGATCCTTGAAATGTATCCGCGCGAGAGCCACTCCTCGGTGCTCAGCCGCCTCTCGGAAATCCTCATCTTCATCCACTCCCAGGGCCTGCTCAACGGCATCGACCGCCGCGTGCTGACCTACGAGTTCC
>CBFGOB010000508.1:0-1814 GCA_965650215.1 uncultured bacterium
CCAAGGGCTACCGCCGCAGCCTGACCACCCTCGAAGTCACTTCGATCGGTGCCTAACCCGCAATTCCCACCACCTCACTTCCATGGCCCATAAAAAAGGACAAGGCTCCGTCAAGAACGGTCGCGACTCACGCAGCAAGCGCCTCGGCGTGAAGAAATTCGGCGGCCAGTCGGTCGTAGCCGGCAACATCATCATCCGCCAGCGCGGCACCAAAGTCCATCCGGGCGTCGGAGTCGGCTGCGGACGTGACCACACGCTTTTCGCCCTGATCGACGGCAAGGTGATGTTCGACCGTGAGGCCCGCCGCGTGAACATCGTTGCCGCCAGCAACTGATCGACCGCAGCAACACTTCTTCCAAAGGCCGCGCCCGTCACGGGCAGCGGCCTTTTTCGTGCCGGAGGGAATGAACCACAGATCGGCCCAGAGAGACAGAGACCAGGAGTGTGGTTGAATGAGGGAGATCGCCCATTCAATCATTCGATATCCAATCTCTGGTATCCCATCTCCTTTCCTATCCGCGTTGATCCGTGTCCATCTGTGGTTTCTCATTCCTGATTCCACGGACATCGGCTTCAACTCTCGAAGTAGGTATAGCCGCCGAGCCCGACCCGGTAGAGGTCCATGATCTCGCGCCGCTCCTTTGGACTGATGCGGCCGTCATTGACGGCTTTTTCCGCAAAACGGCGGAACTTGGCCATCAGTTCCTTGGGATCGAATTCCACATAAGTCAGCACGTCGGCCACGGTGTCGCCCTCGACCTCATGGCTGTAAACCGGCCGCCCTTTCTCCAGATGCACGCCGACGACATTGGTGTCGCCGAGGAGGTTGTGGAGGTCGCCCAAGGTCTCCTGGTAGGCACCCACGAGGAATACGCCGATGTAATACGGCTCGTTGACCTTGAGCTCGTGAAGCGGCAGGACCTTGGCCACGTCCTCGCGATCGATGAAGCGGTCGATCTTGCCGTCGCAATCGCAGGTGATGTCCGCCAGCAGGGCCCGCTGGCGCGGCTTTTCGCCCAAGCGGTGGATCGGCATGACCGGAAACAGCTGCTCGATGGCCCAGGAATCCGGCAAGGACTGGAACAGGGAAAAGTTGCCGTAGTAGAAGTCGACCAGCGTCGAGGACAGCTCGCGCAGCTCCTCCGGAATGTCGTCCAGCTCGCTGATCATGTTCGAAATCCGCGTGACGATGTGGAGGAACCACGCCTCGGCCAGGCCGCGCTCGCGCAAGGTCGCATTGCCATAGAAGAACTGCGCACGCACCTGGTCGCGATAGTAGGCCGCATCGTTGAGGCACTCCTGGAGATTGTTTTCGTTGAGCGACTTGTGGACATCGATCAGGTTGAGCAGGTTCTGCGGTGCCTGTTCGGGAATCGATGGCGGTTCCTCACTGGTCTGGGCCCGGGTGACATCGAGGATGTTGAACACCAGCACCGAGTAGTAGGCCACCACCGCGCGACCGCTCTCGGAAATCAGGTCCGGATGCGGAACCCCCGCCTTGTCACAGACCTGGGCAATGACCTCGACAATGTCGCTGCAATATTCCGCGACCGAGTAGTTGCAGGAGGAATGGAAATTCGTGTGCGATCCGTCATAATCGACCGCCATGCCACCGCCGATATCGAGCACTCCCATCGGAGCACCTTCCTTGACCAGATCACAGTAAACCCTCACCGCCTCCGTCGCTCCCTCGCGGATCGCCGCGATGTTCGGGATCTGCGAGCCCTGATGGTAATGCAGCATCTTGAGGCAGCCGAGGTAACCCTGTTCCTTGAGGGAATCGACAATCTCGATCACCTGCGCCGCATTGAGGC
>CBFGOB010000509.1:0-1797 GCA_965650215.1 uncultured bacterium
GTGAATTCCGCAAGCAGGTCCGTCCATCCTCCCATCTTCCCGCACCATGAGGGGTTGGCATTGGCACAGCTTTTGGGCACTTGCGCTGGCTGGCGTTGCGCTGGCGCAAAAGCCCTTGGCCATCGAGCGCGAGGCGTCGCTGGTGATGGTCGGCAATGGCCTGGGTGCGCAGCTGTCGGAGGACGGCGGTTTCGAGGTGCTGCTGCACCAGCGTTTTCCCTCGCACCGGCTCCGCGTGCGCAACTTGTGTGTGGAAGGCGACACGGCGGCCTACCGTCCGCGGGCGGGCCGCGACTCGCAGTGGGCGTTTCCGGGTGCGGAAACCTTGCGGCCAGAATTCCAATCGCATCGCGGCAAGGGCATCGAGCCGTCGCCCGACCAGTGGTTGACACTCTGCAAGGCGGACTTGGTGTTAGGGTTTTTCGGTTACAACGAGTCCTTCGACGGCGATGCCGGGGTGGAGGCCTTTGCGGCGGAACTCGATGCGTGGATCACGCATTCGCAGGCACAGCGCTACAACGGCCGGACCGCGCCGGAAATCGTGCTCGTCTCGCCGATCGCCTATGAGGGTCGCGCCGGGGCTGGCGGATTGCCGGATGGAGTTGCCGAGAACCACCGGCTTCAACGCTATGCCCAGGTCATGCGTGAGGTGGCGCAGCGGCGGGGCCTTCGCTTTGTCGATTTGTGGACGCCGACGATGGACGCGCAGCGTTCCGGCAAGGGTCCGCTGACGCTCAACGGCTTTTTGCCCAATGCGGCCGGCAACCGGTTGATCGCCCGCGAGCTCGTCGACGGGATTTTCGGCCCGGGCAAAGCCAGCGCCAAGGCCGATGCCGAAGCGTTGCGGCGTCTGGTGGTCGACAAGAACTGGCTCTGGCGTTTTGACTACCGGATTCCCAACGGCGTGCATGTGTATGGCGGGCGCCGCGCGCCGTTCGGCACCGTGAGCTATCCGCCCGAGATCGAGAAAACCCGCGAGTTGGTCGCCAATCGGGAGCGGGCGATTTGGGCGATGCTGGAGCAAACGCCCTATGATTTGCCGAAGGCGGATGCCGCGACCCGTCCCTTGCCCGAGATTCCCACCAACTTCAAACACACGATCACCTTCCGGCAGCGCGAGGAGGCGATTGCCTCGTTCCAGATGATGGAGGGGTTCAAGATCGAGTTGTTTGCCTCGGAGCGTGAATTCCCGGACCTGCGCAATCCGGTGCAAATGAGTTTCGACGCCCGTGGCCGCCTGTGGGTGGCGACGGTGCCGAGTTATCCGGCCTATCGTCCGGGGGACGCGCGGCCGAATGACAAGCTGATCGTCTTCGAGGATCTCGACGGCGACGGGCGGGCCGACCGGCAGTCGGTGTTTGCCGACGGCCTGCACATGCCGATGGGTTTCGAGTTGGCACCCGAGGGCGTGTATGTCGCCCAGGCGCCGGACTTCATCCTGCTGCAGGACCGCGATGGCGACGGCAGGGCGGATCACCGTGAAGTGGTCCTGCGCGGGTTTGATCCGCACGACACCCATCACGCGATCGGCGCGTTTTGCGCCGATCCCATCGGCGGCATTTACATGCCCGAGGGCATTTTCCTCCATTCGCAGGTCGAGACCGCCCATGGTCCGCGCCGCGACACGTATTCGGGGATGTGGCGTTTCGATCCGCGGGGCCGGCGCCTGGAGCGCTACAGCCAGGCGATCTACGCCAACCCGTGGGGCGTGGCCTTCGACCGCTGGGGGCAATGCTTTCTCGCCGATGCCTCGAATGGCAACAACTGGTGGGAGTTGCCGCTCTCGGTGAAGGTGCC
>CBFGOB010000510.1:0-1782 GCA_965650215.1 uncultured bacterium
ATGAACGAACAGGTGTTGACGATCAGGACATCCGCCAACTCGGGATCGGGCGTCAGCGACATGCCGGCTTCCGCCAGGTGACCGATCATGACTTCGGAGTCGATCAGGTTCTTGGCGCAACCGAGGGATATGAGACCTACTGTGGTGGACATGGGGATAAATACGGTAAGCGGTAAGCGGCAAACGGGTGAGTGGATCTTCTGTCTTCAGACGAATACCGCATTCCGCTTGCCGAGAGATGCTGAAATGGGGATTGGAAACGCAAGAAGGCTTTTGCGCTTTTCAGGCTTTCAGCGTTTGCCGGATCAATACTGCGGCGGAAAGATCAGCTCGTCGCCAGGTTGGGGTTCGACCTGACCAAAGCCCGGCATCGGATTGGCAATCGCGCCCTCGGGCAGGACCTCGGACACCTTGAACTGGCCCAGAATGCCCGTGTTGCGGCGGATGCCGAGGATCGCGCCGACGTGCACCTGCTCGGGCATCAGCACCTCGATCGTGATGAAGCCGCCATACTGCGGATCGGAAACATATTCCTTCACCCGCCCGATCAGCAGCGCCTGGGCAATCACCCGCGCACGCCGCAGTTCACTGTCCTTGCTTTCAAGCAGCTTCTGGGCAATCAGCCCCTCCTCGTCGATCTTGAGCTTGGCATCGTCCGCCGCGTTCTGCTTCGCCTGCTGCTCGGCGCGCACCCGCTCGATCTCCTGCTGGGCCGCAAGCAGCTCCGCCTGCATCGCCTGAAGTTCCGCGGATGGTGCCGCCGCGGTGGCCGGTGCCGCCTTGGACGCCGCAAGCTCCTGCTTGATCTCCGCCAACTGCTGCTTGACCACCGCCAGTTCCTCGGGCGTCGCATTTTTCACGTTCTGCTTCATTCCCTGCCAGGACACGACAATCGCGCCAAACAACAGCGCAACCGTCGCCCCCAGCAAAAACTTCATGGTGTCCATGCCGCTGAGCGTGGCGGGCAAGTCCCCGGATGTCAACGCGGGGGCAAAAGCGCCCGCGACCCGGCAGACAGGAAATGTCCCGACAGCGTTGAAGATCAGCCTTTCGGCTGGCCGCCGCTCAAGCGTGACTCCTCGGCAAGATAGGCCAGACGGTGGCCCGCCAACCCATCCAGACCCGGCGGCAGGGGGGTCGCTCCCGCAAACACCCGGTCAAGGGCATCGATGATGCCGAAGTCGCCGCCGCCGTGGCTGGCATAGCCGTCGTCGGAAACCTTCTGGACCGGCACCGCCTCGAACTTGTCATCACGATGGTCGCGGAACCACAACTCGGCCGCCCCGCCTTCCTGATAAGGCTCGCCACCGCGCAGGGACCCCAGCGTGCCGTGGATCTCAATCGTGCGGTTGCAGTCGAATGCGGTCATCGTGAGGGTCGCCGTGACCCCGTTCTGCATCTCGACAGCCACCACCTGATGGTCCACGACATCGTTGTCGCAATGGTACACGCAACGGCCCCACGGCGACGTGCGGATGAACTCCATGATCTGCTCGTCGGCAATCCCCTCGGCCGTCCGCGACTGTGCCTCGGCCCCCGGCATCACCATGCGCAGGAAGTTGCGCTTTTCGCGGAGGTATCGATGGGCGTCATACAGGCAGTCGGCCGCCGCCGGACAACCATCGGTGCAACGCAGGGGCGCGCCCGCGGGCGCATTCTCCGGCTTGAACCAATCCAGCCGGCCATGGCTGGTGATCACCTTCGGCTCGGAACCGGCGAACCAGCACAGCAGATCCGTATCGTGGGAACACTTCGCGACAATCATCGGCGAGGACTTGGCCG
>CBFGOB010000511.1:0-1782 GCA_965650215.1 uncultured bacterium
GGAGATCTGCCACCCCACATTCGGCCGGCCGCCGCCGTCGATCCGCTGCTGGATCAGGGCCGCCATGGCGAAGGCCAAGGCCATCAGGAACAGGCCGGCACCGATCTTGCGCAAGGGACTGAGCTTCCACACCCGGTCGGTTAGAGGATAGATCACGTAGGCGAAAACCGGAATGAACGTCAGGACGAAGATCGAGTTGAGCGATTGCAACTGCGACGGCAGCCACTCGATCCCCATGAACTTGAGGTCCATGTCGAGCGCCTGGAAAATGAAACGGGTGCCGGTCTGGTCGAACAAGGCCCAGAACATCGCCACAAACAGATAGAGAGGCAGCAGCTTGAGCATCACCAGCAGGCTGTCCGCCGAAAAGAACTCCCTCACGAGCTGCCCGCGTGCCGCCGGCACATGGATGAACCGGTGGCGGCCCATCCAGAACACCAGGGTCGCAAGCGCCATCAACACGCCGGGAATTCCGAACGCCCAATGAGGGCCATACCATTCCAGCAGCCATGGTGTCAGCAGCGCGGAAACAAATGCTCCGGTGTTGATCGAAAAGTAGAACCAGTTGAACACCCTCGGCAACAGGTGCGCGTTGCGCTCGCCAAACTGGTCGCCGACATGGGCGGAAACGCAGGGTTTGATCCCGCCGGAACCGAGCGCGATCAGCCCCAAGCCCGCCATCAGCCAGACCGACGAGTGGCCGAACACACCCATCATCGCGAGAGCCGCATGGCCCGCGCAATACACCAGCGAAAGAGCGATGATCGTGCGGTATTTCCCCAGAAAACCATCCGCCAGCAGGGCTCCGAGAATGGGGGTGAAATACACCCAGAAGTTGAACCAATGGACCTTCTCGGTGGCGGCAGCTTCACTCATCCCGTTGAGTCCGGGCCCGTCGAGCAGATGCAGATAGTGGACCATGAACACCGCCAGCACGGCTTTCATCCCGTAGAACGAAAAGCGTTCGGCGGCCTCGTTGCCGATGATGTGCGGCACACCGGGTGGAAGCCCTTCAAGATCTGCGGGTGAGGTGCGCCAGGCCATGGAATCCGGGCGAGTCTCCACATCCGGCAGCCAACGGCAAGATGAGATGCACCCATGGCACGCCGTGGCCGGTGCTGGATCCCTTGAAGATCAACCTCAACCCTTGATCCAACGATCCCATTCCGCCCAGAAGCGCTTGGTCTGTTCCGCATCCGGAACGACTTCCAGCAACATCATCCGCTGACCTGGCTCGAATCGGTCGAGGTCGTCCACCGACCGGATGCACAAATGCCCCCAGCCCCACATCGCCGCCATCCCGGATAAGTCCGCCGGATGCGGGTTGACAATGCATTCGGCCGCCCGCGCGCTCATCGCCCCCAGACGCGGCAGACGCCTGAAAATACCACCGCCGCCATTGTTGATCACCACCAGCACCCGTCCACGGGTTTCAATCTGACCCATCACAAAACCGGCCGCGACATCATAGATCGCCGTCAGGTCACCGATCAGGGCCCAGGCATGCTCATCCTCGGCCGTGAGGCCGCACCAGGTGCTGATCTGTCCGTCAATGCCATTGACCCCGCGGTTCGCCCGCACCTCTGGCACCGGATGCATCCACTGCGCGAAGGCATTCCATTCCCGCACCGGCAGGCTGTTGCCGAGAAACACCCCGCTGCCGATCGCCGCGTAATGCGACAAGGCACGGACCAGACCGGGCTCACTGTCGGGATAGCATTCCAGACACTCATCGATGCGCGCCGCACGGCCGGAATTGCCGACCCCATGGTCGAGCGCATC
>CBFGOB010000512.1:0-1773 GCA_965650215.1 uncultured bacterium
GATGGTGATCCCGCGCTCGCGCTCCTGTTCCATCCAATCGGTGGTGGCGGCACCATCGTGCACCTCGCCGATCTTGTGGATCATGCCGGTGTAGAACAGGATCCGCTCCGTCAGGGTCGTCTTGCCCGCGTCAATGTGCGCCGCAATCCCGATATTCCGGGTGCGCTCGAGCACGTATTGGCGGTTTGGACTGTTTGGATTCACGGACGGATTGGCTGGCGCCGGGCGGGATCGGTCAGAAGCGGAAGTGGGCGAAGGCGCGGTTGGCTTGTGCCATCTTGTGGACATCGTCGCGCTTGCGCACGGCGGAGCCCTGGTTGTTGGCGGCATCCTTGATCTCGTTGGCAAGCGCCACGTGCATCGGAGTGCCGCGGCGGCCGCGGGCGTAGCTCACGATCCAACGCATGGCGAGGGACTCGGAGCGCTCGGGGGCGACTTCAAGCGGCACCTGGTAGGTGGCACCACCGACACGGCGGGATTTGACCTCGACGCGCGGCTTGGCGTTCTCAATGGCCCGGGTGATCACCTCGAGCGGATCGACGGTGTCGATGCCTGCGTTGGCGCGGTCGATGGCGGCATAGACAATGCGCTGCGCCAAGGAGCGCTTGCCATCGGTCATCACCTTGCTGATGAGGTGGCCGACAAGGGCGCTGTCATAACGGGGATCGCGGCGATCCGGCTTTTCAAAAATTCGCTTACGGCGTGGCATGACGTTTTATAGGGTCAAGGTTGGGGACTGAAATGGATTACTTTTTCTTCGCAGGAGCGGCGGCGGCACCCGGCTTCGGACGCTTGGCACCGTATTTCGAGCGGCTTTGACGGCGCTTATCGACCCCGAGGGTATCGAGGGAGCCGCGGACGATGTGGTAACGGACACCCGGAAGGTCCTTCACACGGCCGCCGCGGACGAGCACGATGGAGTGTTCCTGAAGGTTGTGGCCTTCGCCGCCAATGTAGGCGATGACTTCGAATCCGTTGGTAAGGCGCACTTTGGCCACTTTACGGAGAGCCGAGTTCGGCTTCTTGGGCGTCCGGGTCATGACTTGGAGGCAAACTCCGCGGCGCTGTGGGCAGTTCACGAGCGCTGGCGACTTCGATTTGTCGGTCGGAGTGCGGCGTCCTTTGCGAACGAGCTGATTGATGGTCGGCATGATTTCCTGCGTGGTTCTGGTTTGGCGTTGGGGCAAACCGGAGCAGCCACGAGGGAACCTCGTAAAAGCCTTTTCTCCGGAGCTGACCCGATAAATTTTCCCTGTTTCTGAGAGTCGGCCTTGTCGGGGATGGCGAGCAGGGCGACCGCATTGCGGGGGCGGCGAAGATAGGAGTCGAACCCGACCTGACAAGCCCTATTTTGTATTTTTTGAAGAAATTTTCGGCCCGCCCGGGGCGGAGCTCTTGGATTTGAAAAAACCTTCGGGATCCATGACCACGGCCCCCAAAGCCAGGGAATCTTGAGAAAAGCCCTGCCGGCGGCAGCCCCCGGCATGGCCGACCCGCTCCTTCGGGTCGCCATTTCAGAGGATTGACGGCGACGTTTCCCCCGCTACAGCTATGCCCCGCCATGCACGTTGACACTGAACCATCCCCCAGCCCGGAACCTCAAAAGCCAGGCCAAGACGAGGAATTCGCGGCTCAACAAGACGATCAGACGGCAAACCATGCGGATTCCGGTCCGGAAGCCGATGGCGCCGACACGGCCTGGAAGGAACTGGAGGCCGATCTCATCAAGTGGAAGGAGCTCTCCCTTCGCACGGCCGCCGAGATGGAAAACCT
>CBFGOB010000513.1:0-1744 GCA_965650215.1 uncultured bacterium
ATGTTTTCCTCGGTGACATCCTCCGGCTTGCTGGCAAACAAGGGCTGCATCGCGTCCTTGATTGCCGGGAAGGGTCCGCGGATCGGGACCTCGTCGCAGCGGATACCGAGGTTATGGGCCAAGGCGAAGGAGTCCTCGACGCTGCCGCGGGACGAGTAGGGGCTGGGCATGGTGAGGCCATGGACGTTGTCCGGGCCGAGGGCATCGGCCGCGATGGTCGCGACGACGGCGGAGTCGATCCCGCCGCTTAGGCCGAGGCAGACGCTGGAAAACCCGCATTTGGTGACGTAGTCGCGCAGGCCGACGACGAGCGCCCGGTGGACCTGGGCGATTTCCGGTTCGTCGTTGGTGACATCGTTTTCCACGGCGGCGAAGGGATCGACGACACGGCATTCCGAGACAAAGCCACAGAGTTGTTGGGCGATGCGGCCGTTGGCACCGGCGACCAGCGAGTGGCCGTCGAAGACGAGTTGGTCGTTGGCACCGGTGCTGTTGCAATAGACCACGGGCACCTTGGTTTTGTGGGCGATGCCGCCGATCATCGCGCGCCGCAGCAGTGGTTTGCCGAGATGGAAGGGGGATGCGGAAATGTTGAGCAAGAGGTCGATGCCCTTGGCGGAAAGCTCGCGGACCGGATCGCGGTCGTAGAGGGGTCTTTGCAGGTAGTCTTCGGTCCAGATGTCCTCGCAAATCGTTAGGCCGATGCGCTTGCCTTTCCAGAGGATCGGCTCGCAGGATTCGCCGGGTTCGAAGTAGCGGCGCTCGTCGAAGACATCGTAAGTGGGGAGAAGGGTCTTGGTCACCCGGTGACGGATCGCGCCGGACTCGAGCCAGGCGGCGGCATTGCGGAAGGGCTTGCCGGGATGCTTCGGGTGGTTGCGGTCGACATAGCCGACAATCAGTGGCGCTTCACGGCTTTCATCGGCGAGGTAGTCGAGGGCCTGCAGGCATTTCGGGACGAATTGGGATTTGAAGACGAGATCCCGGGGCGGGTAGCCGACGATGGAGAGTTCGGGGGTAATGACCAGATCGGCACCGCCTTCGAGGCATTCGCGGTAGGCGGCGAGGATGCGTTTCGCGTTGCCGGCGAAGTCACCGACGACGGGGTTGATCTGGGCGATGCCGATTTTCATGAACGTCTCCAGAGAACACCGGCGGGGGACCTGAGCGGAAGGAAAATCTCGCTGTTTCTGGCCGGGGAAGCCGAAGCGTGGGCAGGCCTGGGATCGGGCGTGAAAATTCTTCCGCAACTTCTGTCGCGGGACGTGGTTCGACTTCATGTAACCAAGAGTCCCGAACCGGCTCAAACATCACACCCCCATCCATATGAAAACACCCATTGCAATCCTGAGCGTTGTCGCGCTCGTCATGCCCCTTGTTTCCGCCGAAGTAGGCGAACGCGGAAGACCTGATGGCAAAAGGCCGAACCCAAGGCAGCACTTCGACAGAATGGACGCCGACTCCAGCGGGACGGTGAGTCTTGAGGAGTTCAAGTCCACCCCGCGTGCCAAGGAGCATCCTGAGAAAGCCGAGGAGATCTTCAAGCGGATCGATGCCGATTCCAGCGGTGACATCACGTTCCAGGAAATGGTCCAGCATCACCAGAAGATGCGTGCCCGTCACCGTGACTGCCGCCGCAGCGAGGGAGAAGGTGGCGGCGAAGGCAAAGGCGATGATGGCGGCGGAAAAACCGGGCCTGCAATCGACTGATCCGTTCCGTCCTCGCCCATCGGCGTTTCATCAT
>CBFGOB010000514.1:0-1733 GCA_965650215.1 uncultured bacterium
CACCGAATACCGCGCCAAGATCATGACACCGGAAGAGGAGCTGATCCTCAAGACCGGCGTTCACGACGGCGATTTCCATTACCTGGGATCCGGAAAGATCATGGTCGGCATCGGCCGCGGCATCGGCGAGGCATTCGCGGAAATCCTGAAGAAATAAGCCCAAGAACAAAACGCCACTCCATCATGATAACCCACATCCGCATACTTTCCTCCATGCTCGCCATGGTGATGGTCACATCGATCGCCTGCTCCATGCCGGCATACGCTGCCCAGAAATCCAAACCCCTGAAGGTCTTCCTCTTCGCGGGCCAATCCAACATGACGGGCATGGCGCGCACCCGCACACTGGAACACATCAAGATGTCTCCTGAGAGCGCCAAGGAATATGCGGATGTCTTCGACAAGGACGGCAAGCCCACGACCCTCGACGCGGTCTACGTCGCGCAGTGGAAGGGCAAGCCAGGCGGCATGCTCCAGCCTATCTACGGTGGTGGCGCAAAAGGAGGAACCTCATTCGGTCCCGAATATGGTTGCGGGATCTATCTGCACAAGGAACTCAACGAGCCATTTCTCATCATCAAGACTTCGCAGGGCGGAAAATCGCTCAACTACCATTTCCGCCCGCCGAGTGCCGGCAAGTGGACACCACCTCCGGGCCACCCCGACCTGATCAAGGAAGAAAAGGTTGAGGTGAAGAAACCGACGCTTCCCGTGCCTGACAAGCTCGACATCGCCAGCGATTGGAAACCGGAAAAAATCCATGCCCTGCGCAGGCGGCATCTGGGGCTCGATGGCATCAAGGGCGCGGAAGTCGGCAAGGTCGGTGACGTCCATCCGATTTACATCCTCAGTGCGGCCACGGGTAGACTCAAAGGCGATCCCTTCCAGGCGGGCGACCTCATCCTCGCAGTGGACGGTGCCGGCTTGGATGAAAAGGCCGTCGATCAATGGCGTGCCGCATTCCATGACTCCAAGGCACTCGATGGCGACTGGATGATGAAAGTCACCCGCTGGCGTGCGGGAAAAATCGAGACCTTCGATTTCGACATCTGCGATACGCTGAAAGGCGGACGTGCCAGTCTGCCGGAACAACTGGAGAATATGAAACAGGCGGCCATCGAGAGTGAAAAGCAGCGGGGCGGCTTCTACCGCGACATGATCGCCGAGGTGAAGGCGGTGCTTGCCGACTTGAAGAAACACCATCCCACCTATGACCCCGCTGCCGGATACGAAATCGCCGGCTTTGCCTGGTTCCAAGGATGGAACGACATGATCGACACCGGCACTTATCCGAACCGCGAAAAACCCGGCGGCTACGATCAATACACCTGGCTGATGGAGTGCCTCATCCGTGACCTGCGCAAGGACCTCAATGCTCCGAACATGCCGGCCGTGATCGGCGTGATCGGCATCGGCGGAGTCAATGAAAAGGGCAACATCGGACGCCTGCAACAGGCGCAGCTCGCGGTGGCGGAAAAGCCGGAATTCAAAGGCAATGTCATCGCCTTCGAATCCGGAAAATACTGGGATCACGAACTCGCCGCCATTGTCGGGAAGGCTGACAAGGTCAACCAGCAGGCCAACGTCTTCCGATACGACGAAGGCCTCGAAGGCGAAGCACTCAAGAAGGCCATCGCCGACTACCGCGCCAAGACCCTCACACCGGAAGAGGAACTGATCCTCAAGACCGGCGTGTCCGACGGCGACTTCCATTACCTGGGGTCGGCAAAAAT
>CBFGOB010000515.1:0-1728 GCA_965650215.1 uncultured bacterium
GTGTACAGTGACCGTATTCGCCTGACACTTGGTGTCGTTTTGGCGGGGTTGATTCGGAAGCCATGCACCGGAGACAGTTGAGTCGCGAAATGGGAATTGGGAAGGCTCTGTCGACGATCAACGAGCAGGAGACATTCGGCCACGCATTCAGCTCCCGTTCATTCCCGGCCAGTCCCGGTGCTCGAGATACCAGCGCACGGTTTCGATAAGGCCCTCGTCAGGGGCTTTGCGCGGTGACCAGCCGAGTTCCGATTGAATCTTCGTGGTGTCGATCGCATAGCGCAGGTCGTGGCCCGGACGGTCGCTGACGAACGTGATTTGTTCGGCGTAGGATTTGCCGTCCTTGCGCGGCTCGAGCTCATCGATGATGCCGCAGATCTGTTGGATGAGGTCGAGGTTCCGCCACTCGTTGTGGCCGCCGACGTTGTAGGTTTCCCCGACCCGGCCCTTGGTGGCGATCCGCAGCAAGGCCTCGACGTGATCGTCGACATGGATCCAGTCCCGCACGTTTGCGCCTTTGCCGTAGATCGGGATCGGTTCGCCGCGCAGCGCGCAGAGGATCGCCTTCGGGATCAGCTTTTCCGGAAACTGCCAGGGGCCGTAGTTGTTCGAGCAATGGCTGACGATGACCGGGAGGCCGTAGGTGTGGTGCCAGGCGAAGACGAGGTGGTCCGAGGCGGCCTTGCTCGCCGAATACGGCGAGCGCGGGTCGTAGGGCGAGGATTCGGTGAAGACCCCGGTTTCTCCAAGCGAGCCATAGACCTCGTCGGTCGAGACGTGCAGGAAACGGAAGCCGGAGTCCCGAAGGTCGGAGGCCTCCGAAACCCTGAAACTCCAATGTTCCCTCGCGGCCTCGAGCAGCCGGTGGGTGCCGACGACATTGCTGTGGATGAAGGCATCGGCCGAATCGATCGAGCGGTCGACGTGGGATTCCGCGGCTAGGTGGATCACGCAGTCGGGGCGGAAGTCCGCAAAAGCCCGCCGCATCGCGTCGCCGTCCGCGATGTCGGCGACCAGCAGCTCGTGGTCCGCAAGGTTCTCGAGTGCCTGCGGGTTGGCGGCATAGGTCAGCTTGTCGATGGTGAGCACCCGGTGGCCGCGGGCGACGAGGAAGCGCACCAGGCTGATGCCGATGAAGCCGGCGCCGCCGGTGACGATGACATTCATGCGTTCGGGATCGGTCATCGGCGGATCAGGGGTTGTGGCGGTTGCGGAATTCCTGGCGCAGGGCCTTGAGCGACCAGCGGTAGCGGCGGAAGTATTTCATGCGGATCCGGTGGTTTTCGCGTTTGCGCAAGGCGCGGAATGCCTTGCTGCGGCTGATGCCCTCGAGGTTGAAGACCGCGAGCGGCTTGTCGATGTGATGGTAGCCGACCTGTTCCACCTCCAGCAGGCGCACGTAGAGGTCATAGTCGCCGGCGATGCGGAAGCTCGTGTCGTAAAGCCCGAAGCGCTCGAAGAGCGAGCGGTGATAGAAAGTCGCCTGATGGGGCACGGTGTTCCGGAGCAGGTGGCCGCGGTCCATGCGGTCGGGGAATCTCACCAGGTGGCAGCCCGGGTCGTTCTGATAGATGTCGCCGTAGATGAGTTCCGCTTGCGGTGCCGCCCTCATGACTAGTAGACAGACAATTTATTAAAGAAATATCTTGCAAAATTTGCCTGAGATAGTTCATTTGAACACATGGCAAGGCGCAGATGGTTGGCGAAATGGCGGGAATCCACCGAAAA
>CBFGOB010000516.1:0-1728 GCA_965650215.1 uncultured bacterium
CCTTGAGCCGTGGGCCGTATGTGAACAGATCCTTCGAGTAGCGGAGCGGACGCGCCTTGCCATCGACAACTTCGGAAATCACCACCGGCCTGCGGAAAAACAGCCCGAGGTGGAACAACCGGGCTTCGAGTTGGCCGCCGCGATCATGCCACAGCGCGTGATCCTTGCGGTACTTGATCGACTGATAGGCGTCGTAATCGAGGTCATTGATCCAGTCCGGCAGTTTTTCCGGTGGAGCCACGTAGGGTTTGGAGGCGAGGAGTTTCGCTTGCGCACGCAGGGCGGCCGCATCGAACGGGGTCTCCTGCGCCCGCAGGCCGGAAGAGATGAGCACACTGGGGAGCACCAAAGACAGCAGCAACAAGGCACCGGAATGACTGGACATGGACTCTGCTCTAGCTTGCCCGCCGCCGCCTGCAATCGGAATCCTTGGCCGGACCCAGAAAAACCACGGCCGGTCATCCGCCCTTCCATCTTGTCCCTTGAAGTCCCGCCCGCCTTGCCCCCTAATCACATGCAAGCCAGTGCGGAATCCGCCGTCGGCTCCAGAAGCACCATCCCCATGAAAACCCTGATCCTTCTCGCCGCCAGCCTGCTGCCTGCCATGGCCGCCGACCTCCTCGCTCCCGGCAGCGCCGCGCCGCCACTCGTTTCCGGAACATACGTCCAAGGCGAACCGGTCAAATCCTTCGAAAAGGACAAGGCCTACATCGTCGAGTTCTGGGCGACCTGGTGCGGGCCCTGCATCAGGAACATCCCCCACCTCAACGAGCTGCACAAGAAATTCGCCGACAAGGGCCTGGTCGTGATCGGACAGAACGTCTGGGAGAAGGACGATGCGAAAGTGAAACCCTTCGTCGAGAAAATGGGTGAAAAAATGACTTACCGCGTCGCGCTCGACGACAAGTCGGACGGCAGCAAGGGCAAGATGTCGGACACCTGGATGAAAGCCGCAGGCCGAGGAGGCATTCCCGCCGCCTTCATCGTCGACAAGACCGGTACCATCGCCTGGATCGGCCACCCGGCCGCCATCACTGACGAACTCGTCAGCCAGATCCTCGACGGCAGCTTCGACGTCGCCGCCCATGCGGCAAAAGCGAAGCAGGAGGAGGAAGCCGGCAAAAAAGCGGACGAACTCCTCAAGCGCTTCGGCAAAGCGATCGGCGAAAAGGACATGGCCGCCGCCACCAAGGCCGTTGAGGAAATCGAGGCCCTCAATCACCCGCAGTTGAATTCCTACCTGCCCATGATGCGGCTCGACATCGCCATCGGAGCCAACGACGGCAAGGCCGCCGGCGAACACGCACTCGCGATTCTGGCCTTCAGCGAAAAAATTCAAAACAAGAGATCGGCGGCGCTGATGCTCACGAAATTCGCGACACAACTCTGCGATGCGAAAGACCTCAAGGATTTCGACCCCAAGGTCGCCGTGCAACTGGCCGAAAAAGCCTCAGCGCTCACCGAAGGCACCAACCCGACCGTGCTCAACACGCTTGCTCAAGCCAAATTCGCCGCCGGAGACCAAACCGGGGCCATCACCACCCAGGAAGCAGCCATCCAGCATGCGGAGAAGGAAGAGATGAAAACCAGGCTCCAAAAAAACCTCGAGGCCTACAAGGCAGGCAAGGCGAAGCCGGACGAACCATAAGCCGGGCGGATGCCCTTGCGGATCGGCGGCGACCGCCTGCCAATCTCCTCTTGCCAAATCCCAAACATGAGATCACGAAG
>CBFGOB010000517.1:0-1725 GCA_965650215.1 uncultured bacterium
CATCCCCAGCGCCTTGGTTTCCAGCTCGTCGCACCACTGGGTCGATGGCTTGTTGGCCAAACTCGGCCTGAGCGAACATTTCCGGACCACTGTCTGCCGTGGAGATGCTCCGCGGATCAAGCCGGCTCCCGACCTCTATCTTGAAGCCGCCAAACGGCTCGGGGTGGAGCCCGCGGATTGCCTGGTGGTCGAGGATTCGCTCAACGGCGTCCTGTCGGCCAAGGCGGCGGGCATGGCCGTGTGGGCGGTGCCAAACCGCGTCACGGCAGGGCTGGATTTTTCACCAGCCGACCGGGTCATGGGCTCGCTGGAGGAATGCGCCGCCGCACTCGGCGAAGGCTGATCAGGCCTTGAGTCCGGTGGTGTCGAAACGCATCGTCTGGGCCGATCCGGTCACTTCCTGCCAGGTCACCGGCACACCGCCGCGGTAACAGGCCTCGCGGGCCAGCAACGCAAGGTAATGGCTCTGGCAACTCGGAGCCACCGTCGCCTGCGAAAAGTCGCCTTGGGTGATGTTGCTGTAAAACGTGTTCCAATTGGCCAAAATCCCCTTGTTGTAAATGCCGCGGATCTTTTCCTTCATGAAGCGGTCGCCGTAAAACGACTTCTTGCCGCGGATCATCACCTCTCCGGAATAGTCGGCCGTGAGACTTCCCTCGCTGCCGTGCAACTTGACGTAAATCCCGTGGTGGTTCGGCAGCTCGTGGCCGTCAAAGCGCTTGCCCCGGAACATGACCTTCAGGCCATCGCCATAGTCGTAGGTCGCCACCCAGTGGTCGCGCACGTCGCCAGTCCGCGGCTCGGGGAGGTGGTCGAGCAGGTAGCGGCCGCAAAAGCCGGTCGCGGACACCGGATGGCGCCCGATCATCAGGCTCGCCATGTCGATGGCGTGGATGCTGAATTCGATGATCGACTCGCCGCAGAGGTCCTTCCACTGCAGCCAGTTCCTGAGCTTCGCCTCCTGGCTGGTCTGCTCAACCCGCAGCGGAAAGGCCGGACAAGTGCCCTCGATCTCCCCCCAGCCAAGCCGCCCCAGATCCCCGGCGGCAACACACTTCGCCGCTTCCTGATAGTGGGCGAGCGCGCGGGTCTGGAAATCGACCAGGACACAACGCTGCTTGGCGGCTGCTTGGCGCGCCGCCGCCTCGATCCGCGCAACCCCCGGGGCGTCGACCGCGATCGGTTTCGCCAACCAGACATGCAGGCCCGCCTCCACCGCCGCCTCAACCTGCTCGGGGTGGAAATAGGGGGGCGACAAGACCGCGGCAATGTCGATCCCGCCGGCGTCGATCATCTTCTTGAAGCAATCCAACCCGGTGAAACGGCGATTGGCAGGCACCTGGAATTTCTCGCCCTGCCGGTCCACGGCCTCCTGAAAGTAGTCGGCCAGGGCAACGACCTCGAATCGCCCGTCCTGCAAGGCCATTTCGCCCACGCTGACCGCGCGGCCGCCGCAGCCGATGATGCCGACCCGCAGTTTCGGTCCCTTGGCATCCTGCGCGGCCGCGCGCTGTGGCAATGACAACGCGGCGGCCGTCAGGCCACCGAGAGCCAGAAACTGCCGCCGAGGGGTGACATGGGGGATCTCGAACATGGGATGGATGGTTTATTTGGAAACCGATGGGCCGCCATTCGGCTCCGAGCGGTTGCCCGCGAGTGGCAGCAACTCGATCTTGCGGAACTCGGTCGGATGTGTCTCGGCCTGAATCGCAATGAAGCAGATGG
>CBFGOB010000518.1:0-1724 GCA_965650215.1 uncultured bacterium
GGGATTCCAGAGGTCGACCGAGGGTCCAGAGCCACATGAGGTTGAAGACGAGGTGGATCGGGCCGAAGTGCAGGAACATCGGTGTGGCGAGACGCCAGGCCTGGCCGGTCCCGATCTGGGCAAAGGGTTCCGGCGCGCTGTGCGCGATGCGGCTGTATTCGTCGAAGAGCTGCCGGTAGGCCTCGCTGTCCTGCTCGCCCGCAGCTTCCATCGCGGCGAGCTGTTCCTCATAGGGGACAATCACTTCGAGGCTGGGTTGGTCGGCGAAGAACAACCAGGAGACGCGCGAGGTGTCGTAGCCGAGCTGGCTGACGGCGGCCACGATGCAGCAGATCGTGATGAGCGTGATCGTCACCGGAAAGCCCGACCAATGGACGGGCATCTGGCGGTAGCGGGCCTGACGGGGATTGGGAGGGCCGGAGGATGGTTCTTGCATCGCGCCCGTTCTAGAGTGCGGATCCCGAAAGATCGACATGAAATGATGCCCGTCGTTTCCCAGTGAGGATGCCCTCTCGGCGAGAGGGCGCTACCTGCTTCCCGGTGGCAGTCCGCATAGCCCTCAGCTGCAGCCCTGGCTGGTGCCGCATTGGGTGCAGCAGCCGCAGGCGCCGGCGCGGATGACCTTGTCCGAGCCACAGTTCGAGCAGATGATCCCCATGTACATTGTGCCCAGGGCGGCTTCGACGCGGTGGGCCTGGGATTTCTCCTCATGGCTGATACTGAGTTCCGGGACCGGGCGGTTGACGGCTTTTTTCTCCATCTGGTCGATTTCGGGCATCGGCAGTTCGGTCTGGTGGTTGTCCGGCGAGGTGGCCTCGCGGTAGCCCTTGATGAATTCGCAGCCGAGCCAGCGGAAGACGTAGTCGGTGATCGAGAACGCGGTGCGGATGTCCGAGTTCTTGGTGTATCCACTCGGTTCAAAGCGCGCGTAGGCGAACTTGTTGACGAGCTGTTCGAGCGGCACGCCGTATTGCAGCGCCATCGAGGTGAGGGTCGCGACGGTATCCATCAGCCCGCCGATCGTGCTGCCTTCCTTCGACATTTGCACGAACACTTCACCGGGTTGGCCGTCATCGTAGAGGCCGGCGGTGATGTAGCCTTCGTGGCCGGCGATTTCGAACTTGTGGGTGAGCGACATGCGGGTGTCCGGCATGCTGCGGCGGGTGCGGGTTTCCGACTTCTTGCGCAGGTCCTCGTTTTCGCGGATGAGGGCGGCGATGCGTTCGGCGAGCTCCGATTCGCCCGGCGTGCCGGCGACGGCGGCGATGCTTGAGGATTTCCTGGTGTTGAGCGGGGCCGAGCGCTTCGAGCCGTCGCGGTAGATTGCGACCGCCTTGAGCCCGAGCTGCCAGGCTTCGAGGTAGGTTTGCATGATGTCCTCGACGGTCGCGCTTTCGGGAAGGTTGACGGTTTTGGAAATCGCACCGGAGAGGAAGGGCTGGGCGGCTGCCATCATCTTGAGGTGGCCGCGGTAGTGCAGGCTGCGGGTGCCGAGGTGTGCCTTGAAGGCGCAGTCGAAGATCGGCAGGTGTTCCTCGCGGAGTCCGCTGCGGACGGTGGCTCCGGTTTCGGGATCGGTGACGTCCTCGATGGTGTCGTATTTTTCGATGTGCACGAGGATGGCGGCGATTTCATCCGGGCTGTAGCCGATGCGTTTGAGCGCCGGGGGCACGGTGCGGTTGACGATCTTGAGCATGCCGCCGCCGGCGAGCAGCTTGTATTTC
>CBFGOB010000519.1:0-1722 GCA_965650215.1 uncultured bacterium
TCTGGGCGTGCCGCCTCGCCTGTTCCGACCAGGGAACCGGAGCCGACCCGGCTGCGCCGGCAGACCGACTTTCCGGTTTATCTGCCGCGACGACCCTGGCTGCGCGAGGGCTGGTCGCTCCCGGAGTTCCCGCCCGGGTCGACGACGATGTCTTTTTTCGCGATCAGCACGGCCGCGCAAGAGTCGCTGTAGACATTCACCGCGGTGCGGCTCATGTCGAGCAGACGGTCCACGGCCAGCAAGGCGACCACGGCGTTTTCCGCGCCGGGAATCCTCACCGACTGCAAGATCAGCAGAATCGCCACCAGGCTCGCCGCCGGCACGCCGGCCACACCCACACTGGTCAGCAAAGCCGCCACCACGATGAAAAACTGGGTGCCAAAATCCAAGCCGATCCCCATCACCTGGGCCACAAACATCACCGCCACGCACTCGTAGAGGGCGGTTCCATCCATGTTGACCGTCGCTCCCAAGGGCAAGGTGAAGCTCGACACCCGCTTCGAAACCCCGCTGCCCTCGACGCAGCGCATCGTCAGCGGCAAGGTCCCGGATGAGGAGGCGGTCGAAAACGCCAGCAGCAAGGCCGGCCGCATCGCCCGGAAATGGGCCCAGGGATTCACCTTGCCGATCACGCGCAGCATGCAGGGCAGGACGACCAGCAGATGGAGGGCGAGCGCGGCAAGAACCGTGAAAAAGTATTTCCCCAGGCTCACGAAGAGTTCGGGGCCGGTCGCAAACACCACCGGCAGGATCAACGCATACACCCCCAAGGGCGCCAGCACCATGATCCATCCGGTCATGATGCCCATCGCGTCGCTGGCCGACTTGAAAAAATGATGCACCGTCTGCATCTCGCCGTGTGGGATTTTCGTCAACGCGATCGCAAACAGGATGCTGAAGACGATGACCCCGAGCATCTGGCCGTTTTCAGAGGCCGCCATGACCACGTTTTCCGGGAACATCGAACGGAACACCGCCAGCATGTCGCCGCGATCGCTCCGCCCCGCGGACTCCACCTTGCTGACAAGCGCCGCATCCGCAGCGGATTTGCTGTGGGCGAACGCTTCCGCAATCACCGGATTCGGTGCACCATCCTTGAGCCCGGGCTCGATCAGGTTGACCATGGCCAAGCCGATCAGGATCGCCACCAGACTGCTGCCCAGGTAGAAGGCGACGGTTTTCAGGCCCAGGCGGCCGAAGCCCCTGACCCCCTGCATCCCTGAAATTCCGGCCACCACCGAGGTGACGATCAAGGGCACGATGATCATCTTCAGCGCCCTCATGAACAGGTCCCCCACAAAGCCGCAGGCCCCGAGGACGCTGTCCGCAAAGCGCTCGAAGCCCTCGCCGCCGCCCGCGGACAACAGGCGCATGACCATGGCGGTGAGGGTCGAAAGCACCAATGCGGCGAGGATCTGCCAATGAAGGGCCAGGCGGGGTTTCATGGGCTAGGAGCCAATCCGATCCACCCCAAGATTCAATCCCCAATCTTCGATGAAAAGAGCGGCTGCAGACCACCTGGATCAAACGGATGTGAGATCAAACGACCGCTGGGACTGCAGCGTCGGTCTATGATTGTGTTGCTGCGCAAGACCAGCCGGTGTGGCTCCGCTTGCTGAAATGGTTCGCTAGCGCTCGCATTGGGTTGTCGCACTTCAGCAATCCCGCACGCGGGACCGCCCCGCCATCCGCGGGATACCCCGTCCCGCTTGCGGGACGGGG
>CBFGOB010000520.1:0-1704 GCA_965650215.1 uncultured bacterium
CCGCATCGCGCTCGGAATCCAGGCCGAGGGTTTGGGCCTTCGCTTCGGTGCCATCCTCAAAGACGAGCGTCACTTCCTGGCCGACCGCCCCACTTACGTGCGCCGCGGTGAGCACCAAGCCGTCCGGCGATACGACCACGCCACTGCCGGCACCTTCCTTCAGATTGATCGCGACCGTCGCCGCGCGGATGCGCGGCAGGACCTCGATCACCGCCTTCTGGATGAATTCGAGATCCTGACGGTTTTCCGGCACCTTCTTGTCGTTGACGTAGGGACGCTCCCCATGACTGGACGCAGCCATGCCAAGAAGGACCGGGATCAGAAGGTTGCGCATCACAGGCATGGCAAAGGACACGGGGCAAGCTAGCGGGACATCGGGCACGATGCAACCCGGGCGATGAATCATCGTCTGCGGAACAGCGCCAGCCATTCTCGGCCCTCCCGCCCGGGATAGGCCTGCTGCGGCACCCAGGCGTCCTCGCGTTCGAACCAGGGGGCGAAGCAATCCTCGATCTCCCCCGGCTCCGCACCAAAGGGCGGACCGCTCTCATCCTCCCCGGGGTCGTAAGGGCGGATGAAAAACACGCCGGCCAGGACCGCACCGACGGGCAGCAGTCGCGCGGCCGACAGGGCATAATCCTTGCGGCGCGATGGCGGAATCGCACAAAAGCAGGTGTGTTCCCAAATCGCGGAAGCCCGGTGGGAGGCCACCCAATCGGCATCGAGAAAGTCACCCAGCAGGAACGACTCGCCGCCGACTGCCGGATGCGATGCCGCCCGCTCGATCGCGGAAGGTGCCAGATCCACGCCGGCTGCCCGCAGACCCATCCGTGCCAAGGCCCGCACGTCGTGGCCCGCTCCGCAACCCGGAACCCAGACGACCCCATCCCCGAAAATCGAACATCCCTTGCGCTCGATCAGCTCCAGCAACGGAGGTGCCGGGTACCCCTTGTCCCAGGGCGTCTCGCCCGCCTGATAGCGCTGTTCCCAATCGGTCATCGGAAAATCCTCCCGCGCTGCCGCCCGAAAGCAAGCGGGCATTTCAAGCCAGCACGCCGGAAACCACCTTCGTGCCCGGCTTCGTGATGTTGGTCAGGCGCTGAGGAACACCGCCGGAAGGATAGGTGAAGCGCTCGTGATCAAAACCCATCAGGTGCATCATCGTCGCCTGCAGGTCGAGCAAGCTCACCCGATCGGTCACGGCCTCATACCCGATCGGATCGGTCGCACCGTAGGTCAGACCCGGTTTCACTCCCCCGCCGGCCAGCCAGACGGTGAAACCGCCCGGATTGTGATCCCGGCCGATGAACTGGTTCTCGGTTCCTCCACGGTTTTCCTGCATCGGTGTGCGACCGAACTCGCCGCCCCACACAACCAGCGTGTCCTCGAGCAAACCCCGCTGCTTGAGATCCTTGAGCAGGGCGGTCATCGGTTGATCGACCTCGCGGCAACGGTCGTTGAAACCACGGTTCAAGGCCTCTCCGGCACTCGCGCCGTGGGCGTCCCAGCCCCAGTGGAACAGCTGGATGTAGCGCACGCCGCGCTCGGCCAGGCGCCTGGCCAGCAGGCAGTTGTTGGCAAACGATTCCTTGCCGGGCTCGGTGCCATACATCGCATGCGTGGCCGCATCCTCCTGGCCGATGTCGAAGGCGTCCGTGGCGCTCGCCTGCATCCGGTAAGCCATTTCATACTGGGCGATGCGGG
>CBFGOB010000521.1:0-1692 GCA_965650215.1 uncultured bacterium
CGGCTCACCCCCGAAAACAGCGGTAGCGCCCTGTACGAGGGCAACGGCATAAGGGGATCTCGAAGCGATCAGACGACCGACGCGGGACGATCGACGACCGACCAATGCCATTGCGCTAATTACCCCGTCTTTTTCCGCGTATTCGCAAACTTCTTTTCTTCTCGAGGCGCATACCTCCCGATCCGCTTCTTCTGAGCCCGTCTGGCAATGGTGACGGCGGAAACCCCCATTCGCTGTTCCCTTTCCGCGTCATCGTTGGGCAGGATGACGAGGAGGGCCGCCAGGGCGAGCAATGCCGTCCGATTCACCGTAAAGCGGCTACGTTTTGCAAGGTTCTTGGCTTCCACCAGAGCCGCTATTTCGAGGAAAGCTGCGATAGCGAGATGGAGGCATTGGGCATCCAGTTCCTGGATGACGCCCGCGAGGGTGCGTGAGGTCATGCCCGTCTTCCTTTCCAAAGTGACCTTCATTTCGCGAAAGAGCGTTTCCACGCCCCAACGTGCGGCATAGAGCGTTCCGACGCGTTTGACCGACCACGCGGCTGGCAGATTGGTCAGAAGGAACTGCGTCTCCCGTTGAGAACCCTTCCGCGGCCGTCCCGGTCCGCCGCTGATGCGCACATGCCGGAGCGTAAAGGGGCGCTGGGGATGGTTGATCGTCACGAAAGTGTCACGAATCCGCCGTTTCTGCACCGATCGGAAATCCCGCCAGCCCCGCTTCCCCGCCGACACCCGCATAATGAAGCGGCATCGCGTCGCGCGGATCATGGCCAACAGCTCTCGACTCGGAAACCCACGGTCCGCCAGCAACAGATCGGTCGGCAGCAGATGCTGCATCAGTGCTTTTGCCCCATCGCGTTCGCTGCCATGGTTCGGCAAGTCGATGCGCGCGATAGGTGCTCGAGTCAGCGCATCCGTCAGCATCACCACCAGCATCTGAGGATGGCGCATACGGCACCGGTCAGGTCCCATGCGATGAACCCCCAGTACCTTGCGCAAAACCTGTGAATTCGGCACGGAAATCCGCGCCCCGTCGATAGCCACCAGCCGATATCCCCGCACCGTGGGCATGAACGGCGCGACGGCGAGATGGGTGACGCGGTGAACGGCCACCCAGACCTTGGCAAACATCGCCGCATCGATCTTCCGCCGCGCTCGGCAAAACGTGCTGGCCGCGGGCGGACTCGACCATCCCCACGCCTTCGCCAAGGTGGTACACAACCTAGCCAATAAGGGTTCATACCCTGAGCGCATTCCGAGCGCCGTCATGCTGAGCAATCCGATGAAGGCAACGGCAGGCGGCATAACGCCGCGCTTCCGCTGAAAGTGATCGGGTAAAGCGGCACCAATGGCGCAGCGAATGTCGTGGAGGAGTTGGGTGCTCAGTGAGGCAGGCATGCCTCGACGCCCCTGTGGGGCGTAAAAAATTTCCCGAAAAATTGTCAAGAACTAATTTACAGAACAGGACTTATGGCTTCTTCCTTAGCGCAATGGCATTGGACGACAGACGACCGACGTCCCGACGATCCAGCGAGTGGGCTTACTCCGCCCCGCTTCGCGCCGACACCTCAAACAACCGCTCAACGTCGCCAGCCTCAAGTGCACGAGCTAGCCCTTCCAAGGCCAGATCGCCAACAAGCCGCCGCTTCTCCGCCTGCAGCCTGAGCACCCGTTCCTCGATCGAGTCCACCGT
>CBFGOB010000522.1:0-1689 GCA_965650215.1 uncultured bacterium
CTGATGGAGAAGCCGACCTGGCCGACCGAGTGGGCGCCGCACATGGTGTTCATGGCCCATGCCGACTGGCTGCACACCGGCGATACCGGGTGGCTGCGACCGCGCTATGAGGCGCTCAAGGGCAAGCTGTTGATGGAGCGTGTTGGCAAGGACGGCTGGGTCGTCAGCAATGCCAGGCAGATCAAACGCGACGACATTGTCGATTGGCCGGCGGGCGAGCGTGACGGCTTCCAGTTCCGCGAGGTCAACACCGTCGTGAACGCCTTTCATCTGGCGGCCATTGCGAGGATGGCGGATCTTGCGACCGCCCTCGATCATCAGGCGGATGCGAAGTCATACCGCAGCCGCTTCGAAGAAGGGCTGCGGCGGTTCAATGCCGGGCTATGGATGTCCGAGGTCGGAGCCTATCGCGATGGCATCGGAACCGATCACGCGTCGTTGCACGCGAGTTTGTTCCCGCTGGCGTTCGGACTGGTGCCGGAGGAACGCCACAAGGCGGTGATCGGCTTCCTGACGCGCAAAGGCATGGCCTGCTCGGTCTATGCGGCGCAATACCTGATGGAGGGTCTGTTTCAAAAGGGTGCGGGTCGTGAGGCGATCGCGTTGATGCTCGCCCCGGGAGACCGCAGCTGGCGGCACATGGTGGATAGCGGCACGACGATCACCTGGGAGGCCTGGGATCAGAAGTACAAGCCCAACCAGGACTGGAACCACGCCTGGGGGGCGGCACCGGCGAATCTGCTGCCGCGCTTCATTCTGGGAGTGGAGCCGCTCCAGCCCGGCTGGAGGGAGTTCAGGATCGCTCCCTGCATCGGGACGCTGACGCATGCCAAGGGCAGGGTGCCGACCCGCCTCGGGCCGGTCGAGGTCGGGTGGACGCGCAGCGAGGAGTCCTTCGCGCTCGAATGCGTGGTTCCCCAGGGATCCCAAGCGAGCGTCCGCCTGCCGTTTGCCGCAGGTTCGGTGACACTGAATGGCAACGCAGTGCCCGCGGGGGTCGAGGATGGCCATGCGGTGCTCAAGGCCCTTGAGGCCGGACGGCATCGGATCGTGCTGACCTTCAAGAACTGAGGGCCATGCCGGGCTTCGTCCCGCGGGGCCGAAACCTTCAGCCCGCTGACAGTTCCGTCCCGCCCGCCGCGTTGTGGTTTGACTTGCTTGCGATTCTTCCCCTCCATGCCAGCCTTCATGAAAGCGTTGCATTTGTTGATTGCCGCCGTCCTTTGTCTCACGCCGCTGGCGCATGCCGTCCCGCCGCTCAATATCCTGTTTTTCACGACGGATGACATGAACTTCGACTCGGTCGCGGTGTGTGGCGGGCCGATCAAGGACCTGACACCGAATGTCGACCGGCTTGCGGCGGAAGGGTTCCGCTTCGAGCATGCCTACTCGACAGTGGCGGTGTGCCAGCCGGTGCGCCAGATCATGCAGACGGCGATGTATCCCCACCGCAACGGCTCGATGGGATTTTTTCCGGTCAAGCCCGAGGTACGCACGCTCAACGAGCAGCTGCGCGAGGCCGGCTATCTCATTTCGATGTTCGGCAAGATCAACCATCACCGGCCCGCGGAAAAATTCTGTGTGGATCTCGGCATTGACACCATCAGCCGGAAGCCTTCGCGCATGGCCGAGGAGACCCGCAGGTTCCTGCGCATGGCGAAGGAACAGGGAAAGCCTTTCTTCCACAAC
>CBFGOB010000523.1:0-1680 GCA_965650215.1 uncultured bacterium
GGAAAACCTGAAGCGCAACTTCGGCAGCGCCCACCCGGAAGGCTACCGCAAGGCCATCCGCCTGATGAAGCTCGCGGAAAAATTCAATGTGCCGATCGTGACACTGATCGACACCCCGGGAGCTTTCCCGGGCATCGGCGCCGAAGAGCGCAACATCGCCGAGGCGATCGCCTACAACCTCCGCGAAATGATGCTGATCAAGGTTCCGATCATCGCCGTGGTCCTCGGTGAAGGTGGCTCCGGCGGCGCCCTCGGCATCGGCGTCGCGGACCGGGTCCTGATGCTCGAAAACGCCTACTACTCGGTCATCAGCCCCGAAGGCTGCGCCGCCATTCTCTGGAAGCACCGCAAGCACGCCCCCGAAGCGGCGGAGGCGATGAAACTCGTCGCACCGGACCTGAAGCAGCTCGATCTCATCGACGATGTCATCGCCGAACCCACCGGAGGTGCCCATCACGACCACGAGGCGACCGCCAACGCGTTCCGCGACTCCGTCGCCCGACACCTCGCCGAAGTCTCCAAGCTTTCGGTTGATGACTTGCTGGAAAACCGCTACCAGAAGTTCCGTAAATTCGGCGATTGGCAAGGCAAGGCCTGAACCCTTCGCTTGCCCGCTTTCCTCTACCCACAACCAAAACACACCATGTCGAACAAACCCCTCAATGTTGGCCTCGTCGGAGGCGGCAAAGGCGCATTCATCGTTCAACCCCACCAAAAGGCGATCCACATGGACGGCACCCGCCGCGTGGTTGCCGGCGCCCTGTTCCCGGACCCCAAAATCGCCCTCGAGGAAGCGAAAAACTGGCCCTACCCGATCAAGGGATACGGCTCATACGATGAGATGATCGCTGCCAATGCCACCGCGCCGGAGCACGAGAAACTCGACTACATCCTCATCGTCACCCCGAACTTCGTCCACTTCGATCCCGCCATGAAGGCGATGAAGGCCGGCATCGCGGTGTTCTGCGAAAAGCCGCTCTGCCTCGATCTCAAGGAAGCCAACGAACTGGTCCGCACCTCGCGCAAGCTCGGCGTGCCCTTCGGCGTCGCCCATACCTACCTCGGCCATTGGACCAGCCGCTTCAGCCGCTACATCGTCCAAAGCGGCCTGATCGGCGATGTCCGCTGGGTCGACAGCTACTACATCCAGGGCTGGCTTGCCTCGAAACTGGAAGCGACCGGCCAGCAACAGGCATCGTGGCGCGTCGATCCGAAGCGTGCCGGCGGCTCCGGCTGCGGCGGCGACATCGGCACCCACGCCCTCATGCAACTCCGCTACGTCACCGGCCTCGACGTCACGGAACTCTCCGCCCAAATGGAAACCTTCGTCGAGGGCCGCATGCTCGACGACCATTTCACGATCTATTGCAAACTCAGCAACGGTGGCAAGGCCCTGGTCCGTGCTTCGCAGATCTGCATCGGCCACAAGAACGACCTCGGCATCACCATCGCCGGCAGCAAGGGAACCCTCAGCTGGCGCCAGGAAGATCCGGAAAAAATCACCATCCACCTGCCGAACCAGCCCGACCGCGTGTATTGGCGCGGTGCCGTGGCCGCCGGCGACGGATTCCTTCCGAAGAAGCTTCCGGCTGACCTCATGGCCGAGCCGACGATTCCCGCCGGCCACCCGGAGGCGTTCCACGACGCGTTCGCCCGGCTCCACCGCAGCTTCGAAGCCGA
>CBFGOB010000524.1:0-1674 GCA_965650215.1 uncultured bacterium
ACCTCGCCAAGCCGCTGGCGGCACTCGCCGGGGAAATGCGCGCCAAGGGACTGCACACGGTCGCGATCAGCTCCAACGACATCGAAGCATACCCACAGGATGGGCCGGAATTCATGAAGTCCTTCGCCAAAGACAGCGCTTGGAACTTTCCCTACTTGCACGATGCCACCCAGGAGGTCGCGCTTGCCTATGGGGCCGCATGCACCCCGGATTTCTTCCTCTTCGATGCGGGCGGCCGTTTGTTCTACAGCGGACAATTCGACAGCTCGCGGCCCAAGAACGGCCAGAATGCCGACGGCAGGGACCTGCGGCTGGCGATCGGCCGCATGCTCGGCGGCCAAAACCCTCCCGAGGCCGTGCTGCCCAGCAGCGGCTGCAACATCAAGTGGAAGCCCGGCCTGCAACCCGCCTGGTGGGCCAGCGGCAAGGCTTGAACCGATCTGCCATGACCGACACCCTCATTGTCGAAAGCTCCACGCCGCAGGCCTCGATCGCCCGGGTCGGCCCCGAGGGCTTGCGTGCGCAACATCACTTCCAAAGCGATCGGAACCACAATGCGCTGCTCTTCGAGCCTTTGAGCGCCCTGCTCAAGGCCGGGGACCGGCACGAGATCGGACTCGTCCTCGTCGGCAGCGGCCCCGGCAGCTACAGCGGCACCCGCGTCGGCATCGCCGCCGCCCAGGGGATCGCGCTGGCACTCCAGTGCCCGGCGGTTGCGGTGCCTTCGATCCTTGCCGTGCCCTCCGCCGCTGAAGGCCGCGCCTGCCTGGCCATTGGCGATGCACGCCGCGGCTCCTACTGGTCGGCCCGTATGGAGCAATCGCGCCTCATCCACGAACCGGAGCTCTGCAACGCCGCGGCACTTGCGCTGCGGATCGCGCAAGCCGCATCCGATGGCCTGCCGGTCATCGCCTTCGAGTCCGCCGAACGCTTTCCGATCGACGACGCGCTGCGCACGGCGGTTCGCACGGAATTCCCCGATGCGGAACGGCTGTGGCAGGTGTGGAATTCCGCCAGCGCCGGCACCCGCGCCGCCTGGCAGCAGGCGATCCCGCAGCCGATCTATCTGAAACCACCCCACATCACTCCGGGAAAACGCCCGCGCCTGATCCAACCCTAGGGCGTTTTGCCAGGTGGCGCGCCCTCGCCGAGGGTGCCTCCTGGAACCAGAACCCCTAACAGCGCTTCCAGAGAGTCACCATCGACGAGCTCCACTGGAATTTGCGCGCGGTCTCGCGGATCAGGAACGGCTCTTCGGTTTCACGCTCCAACTCAAAGGATGGGCCGAGGTGCCGCTTGAGCCAATCCAGGGTGCTTCCCGCCGGCCAATGCGACGGCGGTGTAAACGCTTCCAGCCAGGTGCAGGGGGTGGCCAGCAACAACTCGCCGCCGGGAACCACCAGCGACGGCAGGCGTTCTAACAAACGAACCGGATCCGCCAGCCGGCAAATCAGGTTCGCCGCATGTACACGGTCGAAAACCCCGATGTCCGCCGGCAGCGCCATCGCGTCGCCGGCCACAAACTCCAGCCGCGAACGGTCGACCTCCGCAGGTGCGGATGCGAACAGGCGCGTGCGCTGGCTGCCTTCCTCGAGCCGCTCGTAAGCGATGCGCCCGCCGGCGGCCAGGTGCCTTGCGGTTTCAATGAAACGGCGGGAATAATCCAGGCCCAGC
>CBFGOB010000525.1:0-1673 GCA_965650215.1 uncultured bacterium
GAACGACTTCGCGAGCGCCGTAACTGCCTATGCTGTGTGGCCGGGGTCGGCCTGCAGAACGTGCCGGAAGGGCTGGCGGTGGCGGTTTCGCTGCTCGCAGTCGGCTACACGCGCCGCGCCGCCTTCCTGATCGGCCTCGCGACCGGCCTCGTCGAGCCGATCGGCGGCACTCTCGCTGCCGCGGTGGTGTGGCTCGCCGCCCCCGCGCTGCCGTTCGTCCTGGGCCTCGCCGCAGGCGCCATGCTCTTCATCATTTCCGGCGAAGTGATCCCCGAGACGCACCGCCGAGGCAACCACGTCGCCGCCACCTTCAGCCTGATCGCCGGCTTCCTGGTGATGATGACGTTGGACGTCTCGTTCGGTTGAGTCCGGGCGCGGGACGAGGGCAATGATTTTGGCCAAGATCGTCCGCCTCAGTTCGGTCTAGGATGGAGTGGTGAAGATCTCCCCGCGGATCCTGCTGATGCTCGCGCTGTCCGCCGGCGCATGCTCGAAGACCATGCGTGGTCCAGTCGGAGGCAAGGTCGAGCGTGGCAGCCCGTTGCCGGCGGCATTTCCATTCGAGAAACTCCCTGGTCTGGTCGCCACAGGCCGCATTGCGGCGACCGACCTGAACGCAGACGGACATCAGGATCTGCTCTGGCATAAGCGCAATGCGATACCGGAAATCTACTGGAACGATGGCGCCGGCGGTTTCGATCGCCGGAGCATCCAATCCCACCTTGGCCGCTGCTCGAAGGCAGGCGCCGCTGACTTCGATGGCGACGGAGCCGTGGATCTCTACGCGGTTCACGACGGCGAGTTCCGCATCGCGCTTCAGGATGACAGTGCGGCGTTCATGCCTTGCGAAGCCGTGGCCATCGGTGCTGGACGAGTTGACCGCATGACCGTCGACGACTGGGACGACCGCCCAGGAACCGAGATTCTCTGGAGCACCGCTCTACCCGAAGGCATTTGGTGTGCCTCGCGTTCCTCCGGCACCTGGGTCACGACTCAACTCCTCGGCCACGGCGATTGGGGAATCGGTGCGATGACCGTGGCGGACGTAGGCGGCGATGGCAGGCGCGACCTGGTCTTCCTGGACTCTCATCTCATCCTGCGGCGTGACGAGAAGGGCGCGTTACGACTGACAGAACTCGATGACCCGTACCGCCGCATCCTGGCCGCAGGAGATTTGCATTCGACCGCCGGTAGCGAACTGATCGTTGATGATGATTCCCTGGGCTATTCGATTCTTGGCTGGCTTGGAGACGACTGGGCCATGATCGGCAGTTTTCCGCGGTATGGATTCTTGGATTCGGCCATGGTCGTTGACCTGAACCAGGATTCCCGCGACGACCTCGTAGTGCAACAAACCGGCTTTTATGACTTGGGGTGTTACGACAGTCAGGCAGGCTGGTTGAGCGAAAGCACCCTGCAGTTCCTGATCAGCAAAGGCGATGGATGGACCCTTCATGAGCAGCCTCCGATCAAAGCTTCGATCGCGAGTTGCCTGCTCGTCGCGCCGCTGGATGGCAACGCGAGCGCAGACCTGATCATGGCACATCCTGCACGGGCATCATTGCAGCTGGTGCGCGATGCCATGACTCTCATGACCGGAGTTCGCAGCAGGCCATGATGCCCACCCTTGGCGTGCAACATCGCATTACTGGCTCGTCACCGGCACCCAGTTG
>CBFGOB010000526.1:0-1666 GCA_965650215.1 uncultured bacterium
ACTCATCGATGCGCGCCGCACGGCCGGAATTGCCGACCCCATGGTCGAGCGCATCGTCCGCGGGATCCACCGGGCCGATGGCTGCAAGCACGCGCTGCAAAGGCCCGCGGGTCACCCCGGATTCACGGGCAAGACCCGGCAAGCCGCTGCGGCAGATCGACCACACCGACACCTGCGGCAGTTCCTCCAGATCCCGCCAGATACGCCCTGCGGGCAACTCGCCGAGCCTCAAGACCTTGCCGGGAGGACGCGCCTTGAGCACCCGGTCGGCATCATGCAGGTGCAAACCCTGCAAGGCTTCCCGCAAACCGCTCGTGGCGTCGGCCACCACCGGCACACCGAGCTCGATGCAAAAATGATAGACATCCTCGCGTTCTTCAGCCTCGAGGCCTCCGACCATCACCACCAGCCCCCGATGCAGGTCCTCGCGCAGCCAGCGCGACAACGCCGCAACATCCAAGCGGTCCTTGACCGGCGCAAATTCCGCCAGCACCACAGACTCGAAACCATCCTCTCCGCATTCGATCGACTCCCCGCACTCGACATTCCAATGCAGGGGACCACGGCCGTCCCAATCCTTCACGTCGCATTGCGCCGCATGCGGACCGAACAAACCGATCTGGTCGATCGACTGCGGCGCACCGCTGCCACGGAATGCCGCAGGGCGGTCGGCAGTGATCGCCACCAAGGGCCGCGCCTGATAGAACGCCTCGATGACCGCCGGAAGGAGCTCCGCCGCCGCCGTGCCGCTGGTGGTCACCACCGCGCATGGCCGGCCGGTCTTCATCGTCCTGCCGAGGGCGAAAAACCCGGCGCTGCGTTCCTCGCAATGCCGCCACACCCGCGCCGCACCCGCGGCCTCGGCCCGGACAACCGCCTCGATGAGCATCGCATTCCTCGCGCCCGGACAAACGACGAATTCGCCGATTCCAGCCTCCAGACAGCTCCGGATCACACTCACCGCACCTTGCCAGCCATTCATGCCGCCAGTGCTATGCGATGCCGCTGGAATTGTCCACGACATCAATGACGAACCCGTTGGCCAACCCGCATGCCCCACGGACCGCGAGCTTGTTCCCTCCCCGACCTGTCGGCGGCAGCTCACCCCAGAAGCATCGCGCCCCTTCCACCAACCCACCGTCAACCCGCCTGCGCCGCCTCGAGCGACTCACGTGTCAACCGCGTGATCTCCGCCCACTTGCCTTCGTTGACGAGCGCCTTGCTGACCATCCACGATCCACCGACCGCCGCCACCACCGGCACCCGCAGGTAACTCGCCAGATTGCCGGGCGAGATGCCGCCGGTCGGAATGAATTTCACACCCGTGTGTCCGTATGGGCCCGCGAGCGACTGCAGCATCGACACCCCACCCGCCGCCTCGGCCGGGAAAAACTTGAGCAACTTGCAGCCGTGACCGAGCGCCTGCTCGACCTCGCTCGGGGTCATCACCCCGGGAGCGAACGCGAGGCCCGCATCCTTCGCTGCGGCAAGTGTCTGCGGATTCAATCCCGGCGCCAGACCAAACACCGCACCCGCATCCCGCGCGCGGCGGACCTGATCCGGATCCAACAGGGTTCCGGCACCAAGCAGGATCTCGGGGTAACGCCTTGCGATCCGCCGGATCGATTCCTCTGCGGCTGCGGTTCGGAACGTGATCTCCATGATG
>CBFGOB010000527.1:0-1660 GCA_965650215.1 uncultured bacterium
GCCCGCAAAACCGCTGACGGCACCCTGCAGCCGGCTGACATCGATGCCGAACAATTCGCCGCGCATCTCCAAACCGTCGGCATCCCCGATCCCGACCTGCTGATCCGCACCTCGGGCGAAATGCGGATCTCGAATTTCCTGCTCTGGCAGATCAGCTATGCGGAAATCGTGATCGTGAAGAAATTCTGGCCCGAATTCCGCAAGGCGGACCTGTTGGATGCCGTCAACGAATACCGCCGCCGTCACCGCCGCTTCGGCGCGCTCTGAGCGCTACTGCTTCGGCAGCTGGATCAGCTTCGAGTAATGGTAACCATGCTTGGATACCCACTGGCCGTCCTGTGCCAATTCAGGCTTGTTGCGCAGCAGATTCACACCGGTGTCGGTGAGGACCGTCATGCCGATCTCGACCGCGCTCACCCGGCCACCAACCAGTGTGGCGTCAACCGGAACCGTCTCGATCCCGCTGCCCTTGATCCGGAATTCCTGCTTGCCGGCACCCGATTGGATCGCAACCAGCTTGTTCTCGACCTGGCCCGGCGTCGGGAAGGTCTCGACATGGAACACCACCGTGAATTGGAAAATATTCTCACAGACAAAGTACTTGTTCTTCACCAGCTCGACTCCGTACTGCTGGGTGAAGAGATCTTCGAGGGCCATGGTGTCGCTCGTCTTGCCAAGCAGGGTTTCAAAGGTCGGCTTGGGGTCGACCAGCAGACGGTTGAGCACAAAAGTTTTGTTGGCTTCCAGGTTGCTGCTGTCGACCGGATCTTTCCACTGCAGCACGTAGCCGACGCAGGACACGTCACCACCCTGATCCGTGCCGGCAATGCCGATCTGGCCTTCGTAGCGATCGGTCGCCGCCGTGAAGAACACGATCTTGGCGGCGTTGACGCTGCCTCCTTCCGGCAACTCGGACACGGCCGCCAGCCATTCCGCATTGCCAGCGCTGCGCAATACCAGCGCCTCGAAATCATTCGCCATCAGGTCCACCATCGCCTTGGCCTGACGCGCGGTCCGGAGCTCCTGACGGCTGCGGTTCCAAGTGTCGATGGCGATGCCGGTGATCGACACCAGCACCCCGACGATGATCGCCGTGATCGCCATTGCCACCAACAACTCGATCAGGGTGAACCCGCGTGCGTCCGGTCTGGTCTGGAAGGTTTTCATGAATGAAAGGAAAAGCACCGCGGCCTAACGGCGGGCGGCAAGGTTGCGCGAGAACATCGGCTTCGCATCGGTGGCGAAGAGCTCGGAAAAGGCCCCGTTGAAATAAGCCTCGGCCTTGCCCGGACATGCATAGAAGTCCGCCACAAAGGTGATCACCGCATGCTCATACTCATCCGCGGTCGCGACCGCCGTGGTCGGAGCATCCGCATTCGCAATCTGTCCCGGAGTCGCCAGCACCAGGCGGTCATCGGCGGCATCCATGATGAGCTGTGTGCAACGCACCATGTAGACCTGACCCTCGACCGAGGGCAGATCCTCGAAAAATTCCGGATCGCCTTTGCGGCGCATCATGTTGCGCACGACGTAATCCACGCCGGGAACCTGGTCGCCAACGACTTCCACCGGTTCGGGAGTGCCGTCGGCGCGCGGGGCGGCGGTCATACTGCCGCGGTACTTGTAAATCATGATCGCATCGTCAGGGGAACTGCCACCC
>CBFGOB010000528.1:0-1642 GCA_965650215.1 uncultured bacterium
CCCATGGCCTTGTGGGGGCAGGGCGAGGCTGTGCCGCAGGCCGAGATCTTGGCCGAGCCTGTGCCCGACGAGGTTATCGATTCCGCCGTGGAGGCGGTGGCGGCGCTTGGCCGCGAGGTGGTCCAGGGACGCTATCACGTGGCTTTGGAGCGCATGAACCCCAAGTGGAAAAAGCGTTACGCCCAACGCATCGGCGGCATGCATGAATTGGAGCGTCAGCTTGCCGCAGTACCGGCAGAAATGGTCAGGCAGGGCATCACGATGGTTTCGTTCGCGCCCCAAGGGAAGCCACGCGCTTACGGGGTTTCCCCCGTGAACCGTCAGATCCAGGATCGGGGCACGACCGTTGAACGTTTGGTTTGCACCCAGTGGCTGGTGTTGGTGCCGACCGTGACCCGCTTCAAGGTCCTGCAGAGCCAGCCGGGGCAGGCCCCGAAATGGATTGCGATCGAGAGCACGGGCTACCAGGTGGCGATATCGGATCGTGACAAGCTGGATTGGACCTTCATTGATGGTGCCGGTCTGAGTGCCAATGATCTGCGCTCCGTGTTCGTCACTTTGCCTCAGGACATGGAATTGCCTCCGCTTGGCAAGAAAGAAGCTTCTTAAGGGACATGGCGACGAAGGAAATTCAAAAGCAGCGGGAGCTCCACCGGGAGTTGTTGAAATTGTGGAAGCGAGGGCAGAGCCGCTATTGCGAGGTTCGCGGCTCCGAGATCCATGGCCGCGGCGTCTATGCCACCACATTCATTCCCAAGGATGAGAGGATCATCGAATACCTTGGCGAGATCATCGACAAGCGGGAGAGCGACCGGCGGGGGGCCAGCCAGCACCGCAAGGCGCTCAAGACCGGCGATGCCGCCGTCTACATCTTCACCCTCAACAAGAACTACGACCTCGACGGCAATGTGCCTTGGAACATCGCGCGTCTCATCAACCATTCCTGCGACCCGAACTGTGAAGCATGGATCAGCGGCAAGCGGATTTTCATCCACGCCTTGCGCGACATCCACCCGGGCGAAGAGCTGACTTTCGACTACGGTTTCGATATCGACAGCTATGAAGAGCATCCCTGCCTCTGCGGCCGATCGAATTGCATCGGCTACATCGTGAGCCGGGACCAATGGCCCTTGCTGCGCGACCGCTTGCAGCGGCCATCCGCGGCAAGTTAGTGATTTTTTCCGGAAAAAGCTCCCGGATCAGGCGACCTTCATCAGCTCGAGCCCCCACCAGATCATGGCGGCGGTGGCAAGCAGGAGCAGCAGCAGCAACATCAGGCTGCGGCTTTGGTCGCGGCGGATGTTGGCGACTTCGCCGCGCGAGACGATTTCCTCGTGCATCCGGCGCTTGGCGCGGAACTGGATTTCATCGAGCGGGGGGATGGTGCGTTCCTGCTCGATGCGCTCCTGCTCGATGCGCTGGCGGTTTTTCGCGTATTCCAGCTCGCGCTGCCGCAGTTCCTGCTCGGTGGCGAGCAGTTCATCCAGCTCCAACTCTTCTCTGAACTGGGGAGTGCGGCTCATTGGCGGATCATTGGAGGAGATAAACGGCGAGTGCGATTCCGCCCAGCAGGAGGATCGGGAAATTGAAGGCAAAGCCGTTGCGCAGGTTGGCGACGAATTCGCCGCTGGCGGTACTGCGG
>CBFGOB010000529.1:0-1640 GCA_965650215.1 uncultured bacterium
TGTTCGCGCACTTCCAGCGCGTTTATGGCGAGCTCTTCGGGACCACCTTCGACATCCTGCTTTACGACATCACCTCGACCTATTTCGAGGGTGCGGCGACGCGCAATCCCCAGGCGCAACGGGGCTATTCGCGCGACAACCGCCCCGATTGCGTCCAGGTATGCATCGGCCTGGTGGTCACGCCCGAGGGCCTTCCCCTGGCCTATGAGGTCTTCAATGGCAACCGCACCGATGTAACCACGGTGGAGGAGATCGTGGAGGTCATGCGCGAGAAGTACGGCCATGAACGGCGCACCTGGGTGATGGACCGGGGCATGGTCAGTGAAGACAATCTGGACATGCTTCGGGAAGTGGAAGCCAGCTATCTGGTCGCTACGCCCAAGAGCATGCTCAAACAATTCGAGCGGGACCTGCTGGAGCAAGACTGGGAACAACTGGAGAACGATGTGGAGGTCAAGCTCCGCACCCATCCCGAAGGGGGCGACGAAACCTTCGTGCTGTGCCGCTCCCCAGGTCGCACGGAGAAAGAACGCGCCATGCGGGAAAAGCAACGCCAACGTCTTACCGCCGAACTGGACAAGCTCAAGACGCGCATCGACGCCGAGACCAACGCGGAACGCAACCGGGCGCGGGCGGAACGGCGCGTCGGTCGCCTTTTCCAGCGTTACAGCCGCGCCGCCCGATTCTTCGACGTGACCATCCGCGAGCGGGAAGACCCCGCGCACAAGAGCGGAAAGCGGCTGACTATCCAAATCGAGCAACACGACGAGAACCGCGAGTGGGCCGAGCTCACCGACGGGTGCTACCTGCTGAGAACCAACCTTCAGGGCCAGGACGCCAGGACCTTGTGGAAGACCTACATCGGCCTCACCCAGATCGAGGATTGCTTCAGAACCACCAAACACGACCTGGGCCTGCGACCCATCTACCATCACAAGGAAGAACGTACCCAGGCCCACATTCTGGTCTGCTTCCTCTCCCTCGTCCTGTGGCGCACCCTCCAGCAATGGATGCTGGGCTGCGGACTTGGAAGTGCGCCGCGAAAGCTACTGGAGGAGATGGCCGAAATACGCTCCCTCGACATCATCCTACCCACCGGAACAGGAAAGGAAATTCGCCTGCGCACCGTAAGCCAGCCCGAGCGGCACCTCGCCATTCTCCTACAGCAACTCGGGCTAACCCTACCCACCAAACCAAAAGCGATCTGAAAATGTAGTGGAGAAAATCAAACGAAATTTGAACAAACCCCAGCAATTCAAGGTTCGCAGTTACCTAACTGCGGAAAACGGGCTAATCGGATCGGTACAGCCACGCAGGAAGCGTCGTGGACTCGCCGCCGAGTGGTCCGCAGTGCCCGGCAGCCAAGCAATCGAACTTAGGTCGTGCTGCGTGTCAGTCCCTCAGAAGGGCGCCGTAAACAGGCCCGATTCCGGCCGTTCCGACGTCTGAAAATTGCTGAACGTGAGGGTGATGCCGACTTTGCCTTTCGGATCGTAGATTTCCGACTTGCGCTGCACGCCCAGCTTCTTGTCCAGGTAAAACAGCGTTTTAGAGAAGGGCATGGCCGGATTCAGCGGTCGTCCTTCGATGATGAAGACCGGCGCGCCGTCCACTTCGCCATCGGGCAGCACCGTCAAGGC
>CBFGOB010000530.1:0-1631 GCA_965650215.1 uncultured bacterium
CGTCACCGTGTGCAGCAGGTCGAGCACGGCGACGGACAGAAAGCCGGCCGCGGCCAGTCTGAGCCGAGTGTTGTCGCCGGTACGGATGAGGGCCGTGATCGACACGACCAGGCTCATGGCGATCGACAGCGTCTCCAGCAGCGTGTGCCAACCGCTGTAATCTGGCATGGCACGGTAGAAGCCGGGCATCTGCGCCAGGACCAGCAGCACCGCGGCGGTGACCAGCAGGCCGCCGGTGACCGCGAAGGGCAACCGACTGGAATGTTTCTGCCACGGCTCGGGTGCGGACGCCCAGAGTTCGGACTGAAGTGCGGGACTCATCACAGAGGCAGGCAGGGGTCGGTCCATCGGGGGAGTGTAGGAAATTTCAAAGATGCCTGTGGAACCATGTCTCATGGCCTCCCCACGGCCGCACGACGATGGTCTAGCAGCCCCCCTCGCCGCGGGTGCTCGCAGCAGGCCTCCGGCGGTCAGGTATGCTCGGCACCGGCGCATGCCGTCGCTGGCCTGGAGAGATGGTGCAAATCGAAAACGTGAGCAAGGGCTGCGGCCAGTGCGGTGACAGCGAACCCCTCGGGTTCGACTTCAGTTATGCCTTCCAACCCCTCGTGGATACGGCAGGACACACTGTCTTCGCCCATGAGGCATTGGTTCGTGGCGTGGGGGGCGAGGGTGCGGCGGCGGTCCTGTCACGGGTTACCGACGACAACCGCTATCGTTTCGACCAGGCGTGCCGACGCAAGGCGATTGAAATCGCGTCGCGTCTGGGCATGCAGAGCGCCCTCTCGATCAACTTCCTGCCCAACGCGATCTACCGCCCCGAACTGTGTATCCGCTCGACACTCGCCGCTGCGCAGGAATACGGCTTCCCCGTCGAGAGGATCATTTTCGAAACCGTGGAGGGCGAACGGGTAAACGATGGGAAGTGGCTGGCGGAGATCCTGCGCGAGTACAGGCGTATCGGGTTCCTGACCGCGATCGATGATTTCGGTGCGGGTTTTGCCGGCCTGAACCTGTTGGCGGATTTCCAGCCGGATATCGTCAAGCTGGACATGGAGCTCGTCCGCGATGTTGATCGGCACCCCGCGCGCAGAACGATCGTCGGGTCCGTGTTCGCGATGTGCCAGGAGCTTTCGATCAAGGTGATCGCGGAGGGCGTGGAGCGTGAGGACGAAGCGCGGTGCCTGCGGGACCTGGGCATCACCTTGATGCAGGGCTACTACTTCAGCAAACCGGTTTTCGAACGCGTCGTTCGCGACGAGTGCATTTCCTGGGTCCCATGAGCGACCTGCCAACCCGGCCGTCTCGGTCAACCTTGGCTCCGGCTTCCTTGAATGCCCTGGATCCGGGTTCGGCCAGCATTTTCGAGCATGCCATCGCGCAGGCTTCGACTGCCGTTCTGATAACCGACGCGAACTGGGATGACGGCGGACCGTTCATCGTCTATGTGAATCCGGCGTTCTGCCAGATGACCGGTTATCAGCCAGGACAGTTGATCGGAAAGTCGCCGCGAATCCTGCAGGGGCCCAGGACCAGTCGCGCCCTGATGGAGGCGCTGCGCGAAACCCTGCGCAGGGGTCTTCCGTTCACTGGAAGCACGGTCAACTACACCGCCGACCGTCGGGCTTACG
>CBFGOB010000531.1:0-1618 GCA_965650215.1 uncultured bacterium
CCCGGTCATCCGCATCTCCGATGATGTTGTTGGTGTACACATTGAGGCTTTCACCCCAGTCCGCCGCACCACACCAGAGGTGATAATGCTGCACAATGGCACCGCTCTCAAGTTGCATCGCGTGGAAGTACTGGTTCCCCCATTTGATCTCATCCAGAATGCTGTAGTCGCCTCGATCCCACGCAGGCTTTGCCATCCTTTTCAGTTCGACAAGGCCGTGCAGGCCCGGTTGCAGGATGCGCATGATCTTCCTGACATCCGAGCTCGCATGCCAGCCTCCAACGATGCCATGGCGCTTGTCACCATCGATCCTCGCATCCTCGAGGTGACAGGGTTTTCCGGTCCAGTTTGCGGTCGTATCACCACATCTTTTCCGGCGGTAGGCATTGCGGAATTTTCGCAGATAATCCTCGTAGTTGAGTTTTGACTCAAGACCGACCGGGAACCACATGGAAACTTCCGATCCCGCCCGGATCCGGTAAGTCCCCGGGACTGCAGGAGCTGCGAAGTCCGCGACCAGGTGATTTCCGAAAGCAGATCCACCGTCATGCAAAGCGGCCGATGAGACCACCTTGCCGCTCGCATCCACCAAATCGCACGATTCGGCCCGCACACCGCCATCAGCCACGACTCGGATGTTATGGTTGGAAAAAAATCCCAGGTGATTCACAAAAACCTTCGGCGAACCGACATCCTCCACCGTGAAGTGGAACACGCTTTCGGAACGGCGCCTGTTGCCGTCTTTGTCCACCGCCTCAACATGCCAGTGGTGTGAACCCGCCGCGAGCTTCGAAAGCTCGGGTGTATAGTATTGGATCCTTTCCGCAGGCAGGTAGCCAAAGGGACGGAATGGCTCGTAATCGCCGTGATGTTCAGCGGCCAAATGACCAAAGACTCCTGCGGGGATACGATCCACATTCACGCCGTCCAACCAGATCTCGTAATGGTCGATGCCCGCCCCCATGCCCGCCCCCGCCTGCCATACCAGGCGCGGCTTGCCTCCGGAAACCTGGGCATAGGTTGTGGCGTGATTCCCCGGGAAAAGAAGATCGAATGGAGCCGGGGGAGCGCCGAGCTCCGCTGCCACAGCCTGCGTGCAGGAAAGGACGAACCCCAACGCGAGAGATGCCGTGGTGTACAAAGTCGACAGGCATGATTGGCTCGGCGTTGACATGTTGCCAGGATGAGACGTTTGCATCACCATATCCCTTTCATGGCTCGCCACGATCTCCACCAAGCCTTGGCGAGCTCTTGGTGCTTGAGCCCATTGCACCATTGCGGCCTTTGCACGGCGGAAAAAGTTGGGCTTTGAGTTCAAGCATCTTGCTCATGCTTTCTGCAAATCCCGCAGGCTCCACAACGTGCCTGCCGCGGCACCCGCACTGCCCCGCGCGCTCTCGAACATCTCATGCGCAAAGCTCCGGCTCCCAATCAGCTCCACGGCGCAGAGCGCAGGAAATGCCAGGAATCGCATGACTCACCCAGCGGAGTGAATTCACTCCAATGCCGGTCCGCGGAAGGGGAAATGAAAGATGGAATCCAACTGCATTTGGCAGCACCAGCTTCACCCAACTCGGCACAACTGTGTCCCGCACTAGGGCTCGCAGAAAACTGTCAC
>CBFGOB010000532.1:0-1616 GCA_965650215.1 uncultured bacterium
TCCGCCACGGAAACGCATCGCCGAATGCCTCGGTCGCCATGGCTCGGGCGAGCCGGCATTTTTCCCGGTAAAACGGCCTCACCACCTCGCGCGACAGGCGCAGGACCTCGCCGGACTCCACCAGGGGCCTGAGGATCTGCTGGCCCGTGCTCGGATTTGCCAGACCAACGATGGCACTCATCGAGCGCACGGCTTTGATGATCTCCGGCGGACCGATCACGATGCCGGTGCGCGCCCCCGGCAGACCAAGCTTCGATAGGCTGTAGGTCAGGATGACATGCGGCTCCCAGAACGGCTTCGCCTCGGTGAAGATGATGCCCGGAAACGGCGCGCCGTAGGCGTTGTCGAGGATCAGCGGGATCCCATGCGCTTTCGCCAAGGCCGAAAGCCGGGCGGTCTCGTCGTCGGTCAGGACATTGCCGGTCGGATTCGTCGGCCGCGACGCGCAGATCGCCGCAACGTCGGGTGCCACCTCAAGCCGGTCGAAATCGACGCGGTACTTGTATTCGTGCGGGCCGCTTTCCTCGATCTGCGGCTTGAAGGCCCGGAACAGGCAACCGTCGACGCCCTGGTTCGCATAGCCGATGTATTCCGGCACCAGCGGCAGCAGGATGCGCTTGCGGCGGCCATCGGGCATCCGCCCGGCCAGCAGGTTGAAAAGGAAAAAGAACGCCGTCTGGCCACCGGAGGTGATCGCGATGTTCTCGACCCCGATGTCCCAGCCGAAGCTCTCCCGGAACAGGGTCGCCAGGGCCTGGAGAAACTTCGGATTGCCCTGCGGCGGGTCGTAAATCGTCAAGGCCCGGTCAAGGCCGCCCGCCTCCTGGATCAAGCTTTCGAGCCGCTCGCGCCAGACCGCCTCGATCTCAGGGATCCGGGCCGGCTGACCGCCGCCCAGCATCTTGATCTTCCACGATCCGCTCGCCAGGGCATTGCCCAGATCATCCATCAGGCTCTCGATCCCGCTGCCGCAGCCGAGATGCCCGCCAAATTCCGAAAATTCATATGACATCGCCGATTTCCTGTGTTCTATAGCCCCGTCTTCCCCATCACAACCCCAGAAAGCAACTAATACCATGTCCATCCAAGTTGGCGACAAAGCCCCTGACTTCACCCTCGTGAGCAAAACCGCGGACGGCCCGCAAATCGTGAAACTCAGCGAAATCGTGGGTCAATCGAACCTCGTCCTGCTCTTCGTGCCGATGGCCTTCACCGGCGTCTGCACCACCGAACTCTGCACCGTCTCCAACGGCATTTCCGAATTTGCCGCCCTTGACGCCAAGGTCTTCGGCATCTCCGGCGACAACCCCTTCGCCCAAGCCGCCTGGGCGGAAAAGGAAGGCATCACCATCCCGCTGCTGAGCGACTACGAACACACGGCCGCCAAGGCCTACGGCGTTGCCTACGAGCAATTCCTGCCCGCCAAGAACCTGATCATGGGTGGCGTGCCGAAACGCTCGGCCTTCGTCATCGACAAGGCCGGCGTCGTCCAATACGCCGAAGTCAAGGAAAGCCCCGGCGACCTGCCCGACTTCGACGCGATCAAGGCGTGTCTGAAAGGACTGTGACTTCCAACATCGGGCACTTGATGCCCTGGGCCCAAATTTGGATTCCCT
>CBFGOB010000533.1:0-1616 GCA_965650215.1 uncultured bacterium
ATCCGCACCTGCAGCGATCAAGGTTGGGTTTGTATCCTCGACAACCGGATTTTGACCAAACGCTATGGCAAGGCCTTTCTCAAGGCCCTGCCCGACGCCCCGGTCGAAATCGTGGGTTAGGGCTGCTGGCGAAATGCCGTGAGCTTTGCGATCGCCTCTTTCAGCGAGCGGGCGTCCCACTGGCCGGGGGCGGTGGGGGTCGCGCCGATGTAGCCATAGTTCAACACGCTGCCGCACTGGGCGCAGAGCAGCCGCGAAACGGCGGCCAACGGGCCCATGCCCATGGTGGCCACCGGCAGGCCGTGATCTTGGAGTTGGAATTCGGCCAGTCGCGCCATGGCCGCGGGGCCATCGAGCCGCGCGGCGAGCTTGAAGGCCGCGGCCCCCGCCTGACGCGCCGTGTCGAGCGCGCGCTCAAGCACCGCGGTCTCGGGCAGGCGCTCGAAATCGTGAAAAGATGCGATCCACGGCAGGTTCCTTGCCGCCGCCTGTTCGATGAGCGGCCCCATTTCATCGATCGATGCGGCCTCGAGGTCGATCAGCGATGCCTCGTCGAGCACCGGGAGCATCAACGCCGTCCGCTCGGCGGCATCGAGAGCCAGGGCTCCGCCCTCTTCGTGGCGTCTTGCCGTGAACAGCAAGGGCATTTCCCTCAAGTGCTGCCACAGCGCTGCGGACCGCTCGCCAGCGGCGCACAGGACGTCCAGGCGGAGCTCGACGATGTCGCACGCGGAGGACACGGCTTCAGCGCGGCTGTGGCGCAGGCTCCCGGGATCACCGAAGCTGCCCACGACACGAGGGATCCCGCTTTCGAGGAGCGCGTGAATGGCAGCCATGCACGAGTGATGGCGGCCATCCGCGGACTCGTCAATCCCTCATCAAGGTGATTCGGATGGCGTCCGCAATCGCACTGCGAATGCCGCTATCTTTTTCAAGAAATCCGTGCTTTTAACTGGCCAAACCGAAGGCCTGCTTACTAGCTTGGTCTAAATCCCAAGGTATGAAACGAACCCTTTCAAAATTTTCCTACTGCACGCTTGTGGCGTTCGCCGTGGGGCTTCCATGGAGCGCCGCCTCGGCGCAGGCCATCAAGGTGGTTGCCGATGCGCCCGTTTACGAGGAATTGGCGTCCCCGGAGTTCAGCGCCACCAAGAGCAAGAGCTTCAAACCGAAGGGCTGGCTCGAGATTGAAACCAAGATCAACGTCAATCTCTCCCCGGCACCCAAATCCGAAACCTGCGACCGGCTGACGGTCAAATGGTTCCTCGCGGTGCAGAATCCCGAAAAAGCCAACACCTTCCTGCTGATCACGAAAGAAGTGCAGCATGTGAACATCCCGCTTGGCGAAGACGTGTATTGCTCGGCCTACCTGTCGCCGGCCTCGATCCGCCGGATCATGGGCTCCAACCGGAATGTCGCCAAGGTGGTCGAGCATGTCGGCTTCGAGGTGCTTTACAACGGTGAAACCGTCGCCACGGGATCCAACAAGCTCAAGCCCGGCTGGTGGAAGATCGCCTCTCCCAGCATTTCCCTGACGGAGGTCGTCACACTGATGGACAAATCGGAAACGCCGTTCAGCCACATGTGGTGGGACCGCTACGCGGAAGTGGACGCCA
>CBFGOB010000534.1:0-1605 GCA_965650215.1 uncultured bacterium
GGACGCCGGCCGCCTCCTTGCCCTGCTCGCCGCCGTCCTTGTGCCCCTGCCACCAGCCGAAGCCCGCGATTTGATAGCCCCGGCCCTTCCACTGCGGGAAGTTTTCGTCAAACTTCGCCAGCACCTCCTTGGCGGCGTTGAAGCAATCGTCATACTGCTTGCCGGCATGCCAGGCGATTGGCGCCGGCGTCTCACCCTTCTTCCAGCGGTCGGGGCTCTGCCCGTAGCCGGCATACACCCAGGTGACGCCCTCGGCATCGGTGTGCTCGAAGCTCTCCGACCCCGGCGGCAGGAAATCCCAACCCAGCGAGCGGTTGCCCTGACTGGCCTTGAGCAGAAGCACCGGCTCGTCGTGGAAGTTGCCGACGATGTGGCCGAAACCCAGCTCCGGCCCGATGCTGTTCGGCGACGCGCCACAACCGATGTCGAGCCACTTGTTGGCGGTGGCGGTGACGACCCCCTTGTACCAGACATCGTCGCGCGGCACAAAATCCCCCTTGCCGTCGGTGAGGTGCTTGAACTTGCCATCGTATCCGACCAGCGACTTGAGCGTGCCGGGAATGTCGAGGCGTGCAAACCAGCCGATCGGGCTGCCCTTGTCGTTGAGGTGGACAATCCGGAACGGTACTTTCTTGCCGGCCTCCAGCTTGACCGCCTTGCGCTGCGGCTGTACGCCGGGCTCCTTGCGGTGGACCTCGGTGCCGTCGACCACCATGATGCATTCCTCCGAGGCCCCATAACCCGGACGGAACTCATACACGCCGGTGACCGGCATGGCGATCTGACCGCGCAGCACCGCCACCCCTTCCTTCGGATAGGGCACGGGGTTGGTTCCGCCAAAGGCCGGCACCGGGATGGTTTTCACCGCGGTCATCGCATCGTAGTCCGCCTTGGCATCCGGCGTCCCGGCATAAAGCGAGAGGACAGCCTCGCTGATCTCATTCGCGATGCGGATGCTCCCGCCATCGACCTGGCCGATCCCGACCATGTTTGACTGGCCGGAGAGGATGTAGACCTTCACCGGCTTCTCGGCGGCGATTGCCGGAGGGGTCAGGGAAACGGTGCCGAGGACGGCAAGGGTCGTGCGTAGGAAACTCATGGATCAGGCGCGGTGGGATTGAGGAAAGCTGAGCGGCATGCAACAAAGAACCGCAGGATGGATCCATACCATCGCTGCGGTTGAAGGGATGCGGAAATTCGGGATCATGAACGGATCACCTGCGGCGGCGAAGGAGGACCTGCAGGCCGAGGCAACCCAGCAGGGCCGGCCTGCGCGGACGTGATCGCAAGCAGTGAGCCGCCGGCGAGCGCAAGGACGCCGGTGGAAATCACAGCCGTGGGTTTCATGAGTCGGGCCAAATGGACAGGGTTTGCCTCTCGCCGGGGGCAAGTGGCATGAAGAACCATGCGCCAAGCGACGCCTCCCTCAATCCCTTTTTCGCTTGCTGCTATGACTCTAAGAGTCATAGAAATGCCTGCATGCAAGCATTCCGCCCCCAGTCTGCGGTCGAGCAATTGGCGGCACATTGGCGCGAGGAGATCCGGGCCGGCACCCTGGGGCCGGAGATGCCGGGGGTGGCGCAGTGGGTGCGGCGCCTGGGCGTG
>CBFGOB010000535.1:0-1574 GCA_965650215.1 uncultured bacterium
AAAAAACCCCCCTTGCCAACCCCACCTGGGTGGCCTCCCATCAGCCCCCCACCCCAAGCCTCCCGATCCATGAAACCCCTGCTCCGCTTCGGCTATCTCGCCATCCTCTTCCCGCTTCCGCACTTTGCCCACCCGCTGGTCGAAGCCACTCCGGAGGGCCGCATCATTTTGTGCTTAGCCGAATCGCCCGCATGCGCTACACCGCCGCCATGCAGGACAGCACACGCGACCACGGCACCCAACCCCTTGACGCCTTGATGACGGCCTGGGGACTGAGCAATCACGACCTGGTCGACGCCTCCGTAGAGCAACTCAGCCACAAGCAGGTCCAAAAGGCACGCAAGGGCCGCCAGCTCACACTGCACCTGATGCAAAAGCTCACCCGCACGTTCAACGACGCGATCTTCAGCCGCCTCACCAAGGACCAGCGCCCGGACTTCAAGCCCTACATGCACCGCCAGCTCTTCAACTACGCGAAAGGCTACGATGCGGGCTGGGTCGACCCGAATGCCGACCTGCAGCCGAAGTGAAGCCGACCCGCTGGACCATCATCGGCCAAGGTCTCGCCGGGACCTGTCTCGCCTGGGAGCTTTGGAAGCGCCAGGTGCCGTTCACGATCGTCGACCGAGAACAAGGCGGCAGCTCGCGCGTCGCCGCAGGACTCATCAATCCCGTCACCGGCAAGCACTTCGAGCCGAGCAAATCCATCGCGACCTTCCTACCCCAAGCAATGGAGTTTTATGCGGAAATCGAAACCCTTCTCGGCACCCGCATCTGGCATCCGCACCCGATCCTCCGACTCGCCGGCAACGACAAGGAATGGGCAAAAATCCAGCTCAAAGCCGGTCAACCGGATGTCGCCCGCTGGCTTGCCAACGGCGCGCATCCGGTAGCCGTCGACGGCTGGTCCGGTGCCATCGAAGTCCACAGCGGCGGGCGCGTCGACACCCGGGAATTTCTCGACCGCTCCCGCGAATTTTTCCGCAGCCACGGCTTCTATCAGAAAGCCGACCCGCGCTTCGACGACACCCCGCCGCATTCGGTCTGGTGCGAGGGTGCGTCCGGGCTGATCGCCGGTCGCTACGGCACCCACCGCTGCGCGAAAGGCGAAATCCTCAGCGTCCGCGCCGCGGGCTGGAACGAACATGAGATCCGCATCGGCGCCGGCGGCTGGCTGGTGCCGGTCGGCAACGGCCACTTCAAAGTCGGTTCGACCTACGAATGGGATCAGCTCGACGAAACCCCGACCGACCGCGGACTCGAAACCCTGCAAGCCCTTGCCACGCGCCTCGGCGGAGCGGATTTTGAAATCATCGGCCACCAAGCCGGCATCCGGCCGATCCTCCGCCGCAGCGAACCGCTCATCGGCCCACTCGGCAAGGATCAATGGATGTTCAACGCCCTCGGCTCCAAAGGCAGTCTCTACGCCCCCGGCATCGCCCGCCAGCTCGCCGCCTGGCTCACCGACGGCACCGAACCCGATCCCGACTATCGATGGAGTAAAGTTGAAAACTGAAAGCAGAAAGCTGAAATCATAGAGAGCTTCGCGAACTTTCATTTGACCCACCTCTTCA
>CBFGOB010000536.1:0-1571 GCA_965650215.1 uncultured bacterium
CCGATGACCGAGGGGAAGAGGATCACCGAGGCCGCCATCAGGCTGGCGCAAAAGAATTGTGCCGCGGCGAGGCCGGGGTAGCGGCGCAGGTAGGCGAGGACGCGGAGGGTGGACTTCATCGGGCTGGCTGACGGTCGGCATCGGCGGGCGGTTTGTAAAGCGAAGGCATGGGCGATTGGCCAATGGCTTGCATTTCCGCGTCCGCCTCGCACACTGGCGCCGTGAATCGCATGCGTTGGATGGCCATGGGGCTGCTGTTGCTGAGTGCGGGGCTTTCGTCCTGCTCGAACCAGGTGATGGCCCGTCGTCCGGTGTCCTACCATTTCGAATACGGCAAGACGGCCATGATCCGCAACGGCATCGCCTATGCGCCGCGGACGGCTCCGGAACCGGTGAAGCGGGCGATTGCGGCGGGCAACCGCCTGCAGGGCATGCCTTACAAGTGGGGTGGCGGCCACCGGCGGCACAGCGACAGCGGATACGATTGTTCCGGCTCGGTGTCCTATGTCCTGCGGGAGGCCGGTTTGCTGCGGGGCTCGCTGACTTCCAGGGGGTTTCTCGACTACGGCCGCTCCGGGCCGGGGGAATGGATTACCATTTACACGCGCAAGGGCCATGTCTTCATGACGGTGGCGGGGTTGAGGCTCGACACCGGCACGGGTCGAAACCAGTCCGGACCGCGTTGGAGGACCAGCACCCGCGAGGGCCGCGGTCATGCCATGCGGCATCCGCGCGGGCTTTGAGAAGCGGGCCGGATGCGCAGGGTGCCCCTGCCGATGCCATGATCTGAAAGATCGGGTGCTGCCAAGGGAGTATCTGTGCGGCCGTGTCGGTGCCGTCCTGTGGCAGGGGTGGTCTTGGCACGCATCATCCACACCCCCTTCATCATGAAGTCATCTTCCCGCGTTCTGCTCCTGTCGATGCTTTGTTGGCTGCCGGTCTCCGGTCACGCCCAGGATTGGATTCCGCTCTTCAATGGCAAGGACCTGCAGGGTTGGACGCCGAAGTTTGCGGGGCAGGAGCCGGGCAAGGATCCGGATCAGGTGTTTCGGGTTGAGGATGGCCTGCTGAAAGTCAGCTATCAGAACGTCGAGCGCTTCGAGGGCAACTTCGGCCATCTGTTTTACCAAACCCCTTTCAGCCACTACCGGATCCGTGCCGAGTTCCGCTTCACCGGTGAGCAGGTGTCTGGCGGCCCCGGCTGGGCGTATCGCAACAACGGGCTGATGCTGCACAGCCAGTCGCCGCAGACGATGACCTTGGATCAAAATTTCCCGGCATCGATCGAGTTGCAGTTCTGGGGCAACGATCCGGCCAAGGGCGACAAGTTTGCGAACCGCCACATGGGCAATTTGTTCACGCCCGGCACCCGGGTGATGATCGCGGGGCAAGTGGTGGAGAATGCCGATTCGAGCTCGAAGTTCTTTTCCGGGCTCGAGTGGGTGACGGTCGAGGCCGAGGTCCGGGGTGGCGAGGAAATCATCCATTTTGTCAACGGTGAGGAAGTGCTGCGCTACCAGAAGCCCCAGCTCGATGACGGCAAGCCGCTGGCCAGCGGCTTCATTGCGATT
>CBFGOB010000537.1:0-1567 GCA_965650215.1 uncultured bacterium
CGCTGCAGATGATGTGCCGGTGCTTGAAGAGCAAAAGCCGGCGTCTTCGGATGTTCCGGCGGGCGAAGAGCAAAAGCAGCAGCAATAAGCGCTTCGCATAAAGAGTTTGCCGAGGTGGTGGAATTGGTAGACACGCTACCTTGAGGTGGTAGTGGCCACAGGCTGTAGGGGTTCGAGTCCCCTCCTCGGTACCATACACAACAGGCCCGCTGATGCGGGCCTTGTTGTTTCCATGTCCGGTTGACCGTTTGCGCTGGGCGCTGTATAGTTCGCCTTCTTTGACGCGGGGTGGAGCAGTCTGGTAGCTCGTCGGGCTCATAACCCGAAGGTCGTAGGTTCAAATCCTGCCCCCGCAACCAGTTATGACAAAAGGCCCCTTTTCAGGGGCTTTTTGCTAGTTGGACAGTTTGTACCACTCTTGAAGGGTGGTTACCTACGGGATGGGCGCTTCGCCCATTTTTTGTTTGCACAGCATGCGGAGGCGATCAGGTGTCGAGCAAGCTAGAACAGTTGCAGGCCTTGCTGGCCCCGGTAGTCGAGGCGCTTGGCTACCAGTGCTGGGGCGTTGAATTCATTTCCCAGGGGCGGCATTCGCTGCTGCGGGTCTACATCGATCACCCCGATGGCATCCTGATCGACGACTGCGAAAAGGTCAGTCGCCAGGTCAGCGGCGTGCTGGATGTGGAAGACCCGATTCCCGGCGAATACACCCTGGAAGTATCTTCACCGGAAATGGATCGCCCCTTGTTCACCCTCGAGCAGTTCGCTGCCCATGTCGGCGCGCAGGTGAAGATCAGGCTGCGCTCGCCCTACGAGGGGCGACGCAATTTCCAGGGTGTGTTGCGTGGCGTCGAGGAGCAGGATGTCGTGGTCCAGGTGGATAACCACGAATACCTGCTGCCGATCGAGTCGATCGACAAAGCCAACATCATTCCCAGTTTTGATTGAGGCGCGGATCCGGCGGATCCCAATGGATTGCGAAAGGCGAGGCGTACGATGAGCAAAGAAGTACTGCTGGTAGTGGAGTCGGTCTCCAACGAGAAAGGAGTGCCGCCCGGCGTGATTTTCGAGGCGCTGGAGCTGGCTCTGGCCACTGCCACCAAGAAGCGTTACGAGGGCGAGGTCGACGTGCGCGTGTCGATCAATCGCCACAATGGCAATTACGAGAGTTTCCGCCGCTGGGCGGTGGTCGATGATGGCGCCCTGGAGAATCCGGCAGCCGAACTGACCCTGGCCGAGGCCCGTGAGAAGAAGGAAGACGCCAAGGTCGGCGACCTGATCGAGGAGAAGATCGACTCGATCGAGTTCGGTCGCATCGCCGCACAGACCGCCAAGCAGGTCATCGTGCAGAAGGTTCGCGAGGCCGAGCGCGCGCAGGTGGTCGATGCCTATCGCGAGCGTTTGGGCGAGATCATCTCCGGCACCGTGAAGAAGGTCACCCGCGACAACGTCATCGTCGACCTGGGCAACAATGCCGAGGCGCTGCTGGCCCGCGAAGACATCATCCCGCGCGAGACCTTCCGCGTCGGCGTGCGTCTGCGCGCCCTGCTCAAGGAAATCCGCACCG
>CBFGOB010000538.1:0-1532 GCA_965650215.1 uncultured bacterium
GCCGACGATGCTGACGTAGACGGCCGAGAAGGCGCCGGCTGCGCGTTTGAGCAGGATGCCATGGAGCATCGGGGCCAGGGCGTAGGGGATGACAAAATACAGCGAGGCTTCGGGGATCAGGCCGGAGAGTGCGAGTTCGATCGCCATGCGGACCAGCGCGAGGTGGACCAACAGGCCTGAAAACATCAGCAGCAAGCGGCTGTTGCGGCGGTAGGCCTGGCCCATCGAAAAATGGATGACGACGATGCCGGTGATGGCGACCACCAGGGCGTAGAAGGCACCTTGGCCAGGAGCGTCGTAGAATGCCGAGCCGGGGGCGGTCTTGAGGGCCAGAACGGCGGAGATCAGGGCGAACGCAAGATGGAGGCTGAGCCGGACCCAAATGCTGTTCTCCAGTGCCTGAAGCATGGCGCTTTCGCTGTGAACACGTCGCTTCTTGCCGGAAGAGAGCCCCTGCTGGGCCAATTTCCATCGTTTCAGGGCATCCAGAAGTCCCACGGTGGTCAAGGTGTGTTGGTTGTCCGAACGGACCTTGAGGTGGACGGTCGGGCGGAGAGGCTAGCCGCAGGGGCTGACCGAGGTCAATCCGCATTTTATGCCTCCAAATAGCGGCTTAACGAGTCGCGGAGGGTCGTCCGGGCCCTGAAAATCAGGCTTTTGACCGCCGGGAGGGAAAGTTCCAAGGCCTCGGCGATGTCCTCGTAGGGCATTTGCTGGTAGCGTCTCAGCACGACCGCCATGCGCTGGACCTCGGGCAGCGACTCGATGGCGGCATCGACGGCCTTCTGCAGCTCGGCATGCAGCAGGGCCTCGTCCGGTTGGTATTCGCTGCGGTCCTCGATCTGGTGATGCGAATGTTCTTCGCGCTCGTCGCTTGAAACCTCCTGCTTGCGCTTGCGGCGGCGCATTTCGTTGAACACGAGATTGCGGGTGATGGTGATGAGGTAGGTGGTGAACTTCGCGTCGGGTTGGTAGCACTTCGCGTGGCGCCAGATCCTCAGAAACACCTGCTGCGACACGTCTTCGGCGTCGGTCGGGTTGCCGAGCATCTTTGCCACGGTGCCGATGACCAGGTTCTGGTGGCGCTCGACCAATTGCCGGAAGGCGTGGTGACTGCCTTCGGCAATCCTTGCCATCAGCGCATGGTCGATGCCGTTTTCATCGGCATCCCGGGAGTCCGGGGATTCCTCGATGGGGATGGGGTCTTGCATGGCTGGGGCCTTCGCGCTCCACATGCTGGATCAAACCACACGCATGGAGAAAAGTTTCGCAGGATACACTAACTTGAAAATACGGGGAGGGAACTCCGAAAATCGTCGGGATCCCGGATTCCCGGGCTTCCAGGGCAGTTCCGCATCGAAATGCAGAATTTCCACAAACCGCTCTTGTCCGACGCAAGGTCCTTGTCCTATCGTTTCCCAACCTTCTGCAGGCGTGTCCCCGAACGTACCGAATCCCCATATCCTTGGTGTCCTCCCATCCCGCTGGGGCTCCACACGCTTCCCCGGAAAACCCCTCCATCTCATTGCCGG
>CBFGOB010000539.1:0-1522 GCA_965650215.1 uncultured bacterium
TTCGCCATCGATGCGGACATCATGTTCGTCGTGTTCGAGGACGACATCGAAAGGAAAAGCTCGCACTCGCCGACATCCGCATCGGCGAGGTCGGTGACGCTGGTGCCGTCGCCATGGATCACCTTGGCGTCCAGGACGGCTTCCAGCTCCTGTGCGAGTTCCTTGTCCGACTCGATCAGGGAAATGCGGTGGGCTTCCTTGGCAAGCGAGGTGGCAAGGTGCCTGCCTATCTCCCCGGCTCCGACGATGATAATGTTCATGGAATGAAATGCGGCCTAAGCCGCCACATTCCTACCCGGCCTGCCCACCTCCGGCAACCCCAACCTTTCTCGTGAAAAGGGTGCCGGATTTATCCGGCGCCCATTTTCTTACGGTATCCGCTCCAGGCGTTCCTCCGCCGGGCCTGCGAGCAAATGCGACGGGCTCAGGCCGGTGATCCGGCCGCCGATCACCAGCACGTCCACCTCAAGATCCTCCGCGAGGGAGGGAACCGCAGCGGTGTTTCTCCGGGAGAATCGATCCAGTAGGGCGTGGTGTCCATGACCGGGGGGCCGGGTAGCATTTTGAAATGTTAGAGGCAGAACGCAACCCGGAGCCCGCCCGCAATCGGGATGGCGTGCCCCTGGCGAAACAACCTGCCGCGTTTTATCGCATTCAGCTCCCCGAGGCCGTGCCTTCCTCAACCAACCGTCCATCGCAATACCTGTATTGGCGTCCGGCCGCAGAGATGTTGTGAATGGACACCTCGTCACACCATGGCTGGAGGCCCGGCTTTACCGTAAGGTTGCCGGAAAGGTCGGCGGAAAGGCCGCAGATGCCATCGAGCATCATTTCGGCGAACAGCACGCCGCTGCCGATGGCCCAGTGGTTGCCTTGCGTCAATTCATCGAAGCATTTTGCGGCGGCACCGGCTTCCGTCGGATACATGTCATCCGCCCAGTAAGCCTGCGCGAAAGGGCCCTGTGCGGTCACTTTTGCCACATTCTCCAACCACCCGCTGATCCACGGAGCCCCCTGCCCGCAGCGCATCAATCCCAGCACGAACTGCGGGATCCATCCGCTGAACGAGCCGCACCACTGGTGATCGCAACGCAAACCGCTGGCGATGTCGAAGTCCTTCGGCCACAGGCAATGCGCCCAGGTTTCGGTTAGCAGTTCCTCACGGGCGAACCGCTCCATTCCCTGCACCACGTCCGCGGGCAGGTCTTCGCCGATGGTATTGAGGACCAGACCCATGTCATAAATGTTGGCCGAAGGGTGGCGCGTCCCATCGGGATATTCGCAATCGAAGAAGCCATGCTGCGGTTGGTACAGATCCAGGACGGCTGATTGCAGCGCGGCGCTTTCCCGCGTCGTGTCTTCCTGCAAAAACGCAGCTCCCTCGCGCAGCGCCCAAGCCTGGACGGCGGTATGGCCTGCCGTGCCATGCGCGTAGGTGGTGATGCATTCCAGATAGGCTTTCCGCGTCCCGTAATCCACGGTGGCCTTGTCGGGCAGATGATGCGAACGGTGCACCGTCATT
>CBFGOB010000540.1:0-1516 GCA_965650215.1 uncultured bacterium
TGCCGATCCGTCGCTCAGCGAACCTTGCCTCGGCATCCGGCGGACGGGAGATGGTGGCATCCGGATCCAGATCGAAATGCGCTCGGACAGCCCGCGGCCGGGGGTCACGGGAAACCAAATCCTTCGCCTCATGCACGATCTCGATGCCGCCCTGCGTGCCCGCTTTGGCGACGCGCGCGTGAGCTCATCGCGATCCGGTTTCTCTAACGGGTGACCCCGCGTGAGGATTGCTCGACGAAGGCGATGAGGTGGGCGACGTGCGGGTTGTCCGCGACGTGGGTGGCCTTGAGCGAGCTGAGCGCATTCGACAGGTTGGCATCCTTTTTGAGGAACAGCTTCTTGTAGGCGCTCTTGATCGCCTTGAGGTCCCCTTCGGAAAACCCGCGGCGCTGGAGGCCGATGGCATTGACCCCGCGGGTGCTGGCCGGGTTGCCGTCGACAATCATGTAGGGCGGGACGTCCTGCACGATCTTGGTCATGCCACCGATGATCGCATGTCTGCCGATGCGGCAGAACTGGTGGGCGGCGGCCATGCCGGAGACGATGGCGTGGTCCTCGACCGTGACGTGGCCGGCGAGGCCGACGGAGTTGGAGAGGATGATGTGGCTGCCGAGCTGGCAGTCATGGGCGACGTGGGAGTAGCAGAGGAAGAGGTTGTGCGAGCCGATGCGGGTCGGCAGTTCCTCATGGGTGCCGCGGTGGACGGTGGTGTTTTCGCGGAAGACGTTGTGGTCGCCGACCTCGAGGGCGGTTGGTTCGCCGAGGTACTTGAGGTCCTGGGTCTTGCCGCCGATGCAGGCGAAGGGGTAGAATTCGTTGCCCTTGCCGAAGGTCGAGTGGCCTTCGAGCACGACATGCGAGTGGAGCACGCAATCGTCGCCGAGCACCACCTGCGGGCCGACGACGCAAAAGGGTCCGATCCGGACATTCGTGCCAACTTGGGCATCAGGAGAGACGACAGCGGTGGGATGGATCACGGGCCCGAATGTCGTTCAAATCCACGAGGCCTGACGAGCACAAACCTTGAGGGTGCGGTGAAAAGACGGACCTTTCCGAACGCTGGTGGCGCTGGATGACGGACCATTCGGAGCAAGGTCCCTATCGGATCCCGCGCAGGCCAGACCCAAGGGTCCTGCCGTGGTTCGGCGCGCGCCTCAGGGGCTGACGACGACTTGGCCGGGCTCGAGTCCGGAGAGGATTTCGACCAGGTCGCCCGAGTGCCGGCCGCGCGTGACGCTGCGGCGTTCGGTGCTGCCGTCGGCGAGCTTCACGTCCACCGTCCATCCCTTCGCGCCGAAGCGCAGGGCCTTGGCCGGAATGGCAATGGCTCCGGCCTTGTGCTCGCAAAGCAGCTGGACTTCGGCGGGGTTGCCGGTGGCAACCTCGAGGCCCTTCGGCCAGCTGGGCTTGAGGAGGACCGGATAGCGGCCGTCGGTGTCGGGCAGAAGCCCCACGCGTTCGAGCGTCACCGGGATTCCGACGGCTTCAGCGCCTTTGAAGATGGCGCTGCCGGAGC
>CBFGOB010000541.1:0-1516 GCA_965650215.1 uncultured bacterium
ATCTGCCGAACCGTTGGCAGCTCAACATGTATTTGAAATGGGTGTGTTCGAGGGCGGAGGCCCATGGTGAGGCGGTGATTCTCGCCTTCATCGACCTCAACGGCTTCAAGCCGATCAACGATATTTTCGGCCACGAGAGAGGCGATGATGTCCTCAGGCATGTGGCCGACCGCCTGAAGGAAAACTGCCGCGCCAACGACATGGTGGCGCGCTTCGGCGGGGATGAGTTCGTGGTGGTGTTCGTGTCGGCGGCGAACCAGCGGCACCAGGGACTGGCGCGGCTCCGCAAGCTGATGCATGCGACCTTCGACGAGCCTTGCGAGCTCGGGCGGGGCCTGGCTCTCGGCGCGGCGGTGGGGATCAGCCTGTTTCCTTCGCGGGCCTCGACACTGGAGTCCCTGATCGAAACGGCGGATCAGGCGATGTATGAGGCCAAGAGGCAGGCCAAGGACGGCTGTGAACCGCTGATCATGGTCGAGTATCAGCGGCCCTTGTCAGGTGGCGGTATCCCGTTTGACGTTTCCGGATCGCGCTGTTAAGGCTCGGGCCTGCCCATGATTCTCGAGATTGTTCAATACGGCCACCCGGTGCTGCGTCAGCGATGTGCTCCGGTTGCGGAGGTGACCGATGAGATCCGCGCGCTTGCCGCGGACATGTTGGAAACCATGGCCGAAGCCCATGGCGTCGGTCTTGCCGCGCCGCAGATCGGCCGTGCCCTGCGCCTTGCGGTGATCGATGTCTCCCACGACCCGAAGTGCGTGAGCTATCTCAAGGTCAACGGCCGCGATGCCGCGCTGGAATCGATCATGCCGCTGGTGTTCATCAATCCCGAGATCGAGTTCGGCCAGCGCAAGGAATCCGAGACCGAGGGTTGCCTGAGCATCCAGGATCTGCGTGCCGAGGTCCGGCGTCCCGAGGCGGTGAAGGTCAAGCTCACGTTGTTGGACGGTGACATGCTCGAGGTTGAGACCGACGGTCTCCTGGCCCGTGCGCTGCAGCATGAGATCGACCACCTCAACGGCGTGCTTTTTGTCGACCGTCTCAGCTCGGTCGCCAAGTTGTCCGCGAAGAAAAAACTCAAGCGCCTGCTCGAGGAAAACGGATACGCCTGACAAGGTCGGGAACGCTTTTCCGAGGCGTCCGCGCACAGGGGGATTCCAACCTGAAATCAGAACTCGGCATGCCGATGCGGGATGGTTCGATGTCGGTTTCCGGATTCAGGATTTTCCAACATTGATTCCCGATGCGGCATTCCAGTCCTCTTCGCTGAGGCAGCATGGGTCGGCTGCCACCAGGTGCTGCGGGCCGATTTCCGTGAGCGCCAGGTCCATGCCGATGGTTTCGGCGTAGCGAGGGTGGCCGATGCGATGGCCGAAGGCGCTGCCTGCCGGTGGATCGATCGGCGACGGCACATCGCCTTCGAGCAGGATCTTTTCGCGGCGTTGGGAAGGGTCGTGCGAGGGAATCGCGGAAAGCAGTGCTTTGGTGTAGGCGTGGCGAGGATCGCGGTAAATGG
>CBFGOB010000542.1:0-1510 GCA_965650215.1 uncultured bacterium
GTGACGGAAGAGCGTTGTTGAATCCAGCGACGGTCATAGACCGCCGCTACAGTTTCACGCCCGAGCGGTTTTTGGTGGTGTGGGAGGTGGATGCGCAGGATCAACGCGGGTGAGCAGGCGGATGGCAGGGTCGTTTTGACAAAACGACCGCCGCGCAGTGGTCGGCGTGACGGAAGAGCGTTGTTGAATCCAGCGACGGTCATAGACCGCCGCTACAGTTTTGAGGGATCGGGGCGCCGATGGCTTCGGCGGTGGCGCGGAGCATGACCGACTCGGAAGCATCGATCCGGCGGTCGTGGGTCACCACCCGGGCGCAGAGTTCGAGGATCTGTTGTTTTACCAATGGCGTGGCGGCATCCATTTCGACGAGTGCGGCGGCGACGCGGGAGAGGTCGGGTTCCGGTGGCGGGGCCATCGCACGGCCACTGCGTTCCTGATAGACCCGGGTGGCGGCGGTGAGGGCGTCCGGGTCCCTGGCGAGTGCGCCAAAGAGCGAGAGCAGGTCGGCGAGCTCGCATTCCAGGTGGATGAGCCGGTGGTGGCGGATCGCCGGAACCGGCACCAGGCCGAGGCCGATTTCGAGCTGACGCCGGATCACCTGCTGCATCATGAATTCGAACAGGTCGATCTGTCCATCGGCTTCGACCAGGGTCTGGCAGCAGGCGATGAAGTCGCGGGCCTCGGGCGGGCTCATCCTCCGCAGCCATGGCAAGGAGCGGTCGATGAGGGACAATTTCTCGACCTGGCCGGCCTGATCCAGCGAGCGGCTCCATTCGAGGCTGAGGTCGATGAGCTGGGGCTCGATGCCGCGCTGTGCAAGCAGGGTCCGGGTGCGGTAAGGGTCGGCCGATGAAATCAGCAGCCCGAACAGCAGCGCCTTGCTGTCATCGACGGAACTGTGGACCGCGGGCGTGGTGGTGGGAGCTGAAGGTTCACGGGCACTTGTCGTCGCGGCGAAGCCCATGCTTCCGCTGAATTCGCTGGCACTCACCGGATCGGCCTTGCCGCTGAGCATTTCGCCCTGCCATTGCGGGTCGATCACCTTGATCCGATCCTCCAGCGGCGGGTGGGTGGCGAGCAGGCTGCCGAGGCTGCTGGGGGCGAAGAACAGGTGGCGGGCCTCGGTGGCTTTGGCAGAGAGGATCCTGCCGTGTTCGGTGAAGCCGCCGATTTTCCGCAGGGCATCGGCGATGCCGTCCGGGTAGCGGGTGAACTGGACGGCCGAGGCATCGGCGAGGAATTCCCGTTGGCGTGAAATCGCCGCCTGCAGGACGCGGGCGAAGAACACGCCGATCGAACCGACGATCCAGACCGCGATGCCTAACAGGGCAATGCCGACGATCACGCCATTGCCTTTCGAATCGCGTGAGCCGCGCACGAAGCGGATCGACTCGATGAGGAGCCTGCCGACGACCGAGATCATCACCAGGCCGAAGATCCAGCCCATGAGGCGCATGTTGAGCTTCATGTCGCCGTTGAGGATGTGGCTGAACTCGTGGGCGACGACGCC